>QWPU01000139.1 GCA_003671065.1 Planctomycetota bacterium
TTCTGGACGGCCGCCGAAGCGCCCCGTCATGATCACTTCGCATCGCCCCGAATTGAGCAGCGCAATGCGAATCTTCTTCATGATTGCATCAGTATCAAACTGCTGCGTCGTCGTGTTGATCACAGGATTGAGCAGAATTCCTGCGGGCTGATTGGGCAGACGCGCCAGCACGCCTGAAGTCATCATGCTCTGCACCGTCTGATCAGCAAGCAAACTCCAATCCTGCACATTCATGCGATCAGCGTTCACGATGAGATCGTTGCCTTTCGGATTGACATAGGTCGCCTTCTGGCAGCCGACACTGATGAACGCGCCTGTAAACGCGACTGTAAACGCAACCGATGAGAGAACAGCAAGAGCGGAATGTGTGCGACGAGTGTGCATGAAGTGCCTTGGGAGCTAGAGGTGATGCGCGATCAAGAGAGCACGCGAGAAATCGTTGGAGTGTCTAAGCGAGCGTGAAGCGCGACATCGTCGCTCATTGCTTCTGATCAAGAAATGTCAATCGCCATTGCGTCGCGCTCGGTGCGGGCGCGACGGCGGTGAGGGTGATCGTTTCCTTCGGTTTGATCTGCACGCTGGTGAGTGAGTTGGTGGAACTGAGCACGGGCATCCCTGCATCATCCGCCCAGTCGAATCGGTAGCTGAAACTTTGGCTTGCGCTTTGGTTGCTATAGACATCGACCGCGACGCGCTTTATGTCGCCATTGACCGTGCCTTCACGCACAGCAACGATGTTGGCCTTGTAGTTGAGCCAGCCATTCGTGATGATCTGCTTGAACATCACAGTGCCATCGGGGTTCATTGGTCCCGTCGCCATCGTGGTGTTGGCAGTGTTGCATCCGCCGAGCGCCGTCATCAGCGCGAGTGCGCCTGCCAAGAGAGTTGGGCGGAGGAAAGTGGATTTGATTGAGTGCATGTTGTGACCTTGCGTTGGAAAGTTTCGAAGTTTGAAAGTCGGATCCTGTCGCGTCTCTTTGCGCACACACTACTTGACTGCAAAGTGCATCGTACGAACCACGGGCACGACCCCCATCCGCGGCGAGCGCAGATGGACGATGGTCGTCCCCGTTGATTCCACAGCGATTGGTCCGATTCTTTGTCCGTCACCGAGATCAAGTTCAAACCTGCCGTTCGCAGGCGCAGGGAATCGTGCGTACAGCACCTGCTTTGGAAGCGTGAGCCAGATCCGCAGGTCCGCGCTGTTGGTACTCACTTGATAGATCGCACCCGCAATCGCAATGAAGAGCGCTGCGTTGCCTCCGCGACTTTGCGCCTGTTGTTGCGCGAAATAGGTCGCGACCGCTTTGGTCGCGCTCGACACCAGCGTGAGCGTGATGATGGCGGGCAGCCGTTGATTGAATTCATCCGCGACCACCCGATCCATATCAGTGAGCATGCTCGACGCGTAACTCTGCCCGTTCGCGCGCGCAGTGAAGCCAGTCACCGCGCCATCTTTGAATTTCAGCACAGGAAACGCAGCGCCGACATACGGAACCGCTTGCATGAAGAGCGGAATATCGATGCGCAGTTCCTTGAGCCACGGTCCCATGCCTGTTTCGAAAAGCACATACACCGTCGGCGGCAGCGCAGCACCGCCCGCTGCGGCTTCCGCGATGGCTGCGTCTTCGAGTGCATACATGCGATCACTCGCCGAGAGCATGCCAGCAACGCGACGAAACGCGACAGTTGCCTCAGCGATCGCTTCAGGTCGCCCAGTCAGTTGAAACTGCAGCGCTTGCAAATAAGTTGAGTAGGGGATCGCATACTCGGTGTAACCCTTCATCTCGCGCAACGGTCCATACGCGCTGTCAAGACCACTCTTGAACTGCGTATCTTCCATCGCTCTCGCGCTGTCGTAGTTGTGCGCTGACGAGTTTTCTGCAGCTTTCTCTTGCAGCGCTTCGATCTCTTTCGTGTTCTTCGCGACTGCATCGCGTTGCCATTCGTAGGCGCGTCGCAATGAAACGCCCGCAGCATCAAGGTTCGCTTGCGCAAGGTGGTTCAACGCTTGATAGGTCGAACACATGATGCGGTCGTAGGTTCGACCGAAGTAGTTGATGATGGTTTGATTCGACAGAATCGCAACCGCTTGTTCACTGATGCGCACTTCCGCGGAATCGTCGAGGTACTTCCACATCCGCTCGTCGGCGCTGCCAAACGAAGCGATGGATTTCGCGAGATCGCCTGAGGTCGCGTAGATCGCGCCTGCTTCCAACTCGTAGATTGTTCGACCTTTCTCGCTATCTCGTCGATCTTTGAGTAGCGGCACGAGCGCATCAGTCGCGCGTGGATAGTTGCCGGCTTCATACGCGTCGATGACTGGCTTCATGCGATCTTGATGCGAGCACGCACTTGTCAACGCACACGCGAACACGACGAGCGCGCGACACACGAACCGTCTTTGTTGAAGAAATCCCATCATCGTTGATCTTTCCTTTCACTCACGCTGGCGTTGGCAACGCCGCACGCTCGCAACGCTTCTTCATCGCGGTCGCCATCTTGTCGGCGCTGGCACGCAGCACTGTATCGATGAGATCACCGTCTTCTGCAAGTCCAGGCGCTTGGCGAAACGAATCGGCAACGCTCGCGCTTCCACTCGCGACGACGCGGCCTTCAAGTCGACCGAGTATTCGATAGGTCGCATCGAGACGGTAGCTCACCACATCAGTCAACACGCTTCCTGCAGCATCATTACGCTTTCGCGCGTCGATCCTCAGCGCGCTGATCGAAGCGATGAGCACGAAGTCAACATCCATCGACTCTGCGAGACTCAGCGCCGATGCGTTGTCGCTGAGCAACTTGTCGAGATTCTCGATCGGAGTGGTTGCGTCCGAGCTCTTCGTTGTAAAGCACGAATCATTGAGCGCGGCCTTGAGGTAGTCCTCAAGTATGACGACAGCGTGCTCATCGATCCTTCGTTCGCGGTTGCGCACAAAAATCGCAGTCGTGAACGGTCCAGCAGTCGCATCAGGTGCTTTAGCGTTTGATGCGACTTGCGCGTCCGCTCGTGGCAGCGCGAACAGCACGATGCCGAGCAGCATCAGGACAAGTGAAGTCACAACGAGCAACTGAATCGGCATCCGAGCCTTCTCACCAAACACGCGATTCAACATGATTCCGAGCACATGATCCTCCTGTGCGCGTTGGATGCGCGCAGAAGGCAATCTATCCTCCGATCGATGAGCGCCACCAAGGATTGCCTGTTATTCCGCTGCGAATCGAGCGAATGGATCCGACAGATCGAGCGAAGGCGCGAGGCGCGAGGATCGGTCATAATCGTCCTCCCTTCGCGGAGTGCAGAGCTCCTCGCAGATTGCTTTCTCACTCACGACATCCGCCCGATTCCTCACGATTCACGCACAACGCGCTCGTGAGGGACCTTCCTCAGTTGACACACCATGCACGCTGTTCGCCTCCTCCTCGCTTCCTCGGTCGACTACGCAGGGCTCTTTCCGCCCGCCAAACTCGACATGCATCCCACCGTGAAGAACTTCGCGCGCTATCGAGCTGGTCCTGATGCATGGATGCTCGCGAGCCTCATCGTTCCTGTCACGCGCTTTCCTGAGTTCGTGGAAGAAGCAGATCCGTATCTTCCGAAGACCGCTGATGTCGAAGGCGATGAGCCGTGGTCGCTCTCTGTGCTCGTCGCGCCCGCGTCGGACAAAATCATTCTCCAAGACCTTGAGCGCATCGAGCGCTTCAACGAGCGCATGGAAGATCGCGATTTTTCGCGCGCCCACGGACGCGCTCGCATCGACACCATCGAAACCAAAGCGGCTTCAGGCAAAGAAATCGATCGCGTGCTTGAGTATGTGCACGACGACATCTTCGCCTACTTCGAAATCGCCCCCGATGCAGATCCGCGCGGACTCGTCACAGTCATGGCTTCGCTTGATGCCGGCGCCAAGATTCGCACTGGCGGCTTGACGCCTGAGTCGCATCCAACGCCTGAGCAACTCGCGCGCTTTCTGAAAGTTTGTCGCGCTGCCGAAGTTCCTTTCAAAGCCACCGCGGGACTGCATCATCCGTGCCGTCATCTCGCGACCGATGTCGGTTGCATGCAGTTCGGTTTCCTCAATGTGTTCGCAGCAGGAGTGCTGTTGTGGGACAACGATCAGATGACCGAGACGGAGATCGAAGAGATTCTCACCGAAGAACGCGTGACTGCGTTTGAGTTTGGACCAACTGGGTTGGCGTATCGCAAACATTTCATTCGGTTCGATCAAATCGCCGTCGCGCGCGAGCGATTCGCCCATTCCTTCGGATCATGCTCGTTCCTCGAACCTCTCGCGGATCTTCGTGCACTCGGATTACTTCCTGTGGCCGAAGAAGAGGTGGCACCATGAGTTCGTTGCCAACTGCGAAAGACCCGTTCATTGATCCGTGTGATCCAGAATTGCGATCATGGGTTGCGAGTGCGCGTGACGCGAGCAATGACTTTCCGATTCAGAACTTGCCCTACGGCTTGCTCAATGGTTGCGTGGCTGTTCGCATCGGCGACTCAGCCCTCGTGCTTGAAGAGGCGCTCGAGCAAGGTGTGTTCTGCGCAGAGATCGCGGAGATTCCTGACCTCGACTCGATGCTCAGCCTCGCGTGCTTGAACGCGTTTGCTGAACTTCCCAATCAAACACTCACGCGCATTCGTATGCACCTTGCGTGGTTGTTCGCGGAAGGTTCTCCAGCGCGCAAGCAGATTGAGCCGCTACTGCACGACGCAGTGAACACCTACGATGTGCCGTTTTATGTCGGTGATTACACCGATTTCTATGCGTCGCTTCATCACGCAACCAATGTCGGTTCGATGTTTCGACCGACGAATCCGCTGCTTCCCAACTGGAAGCATCTGCCGATTGGTTACCACGGTCGCGCGAGCTCGATCATTGTCTCGGGTTCTGAAGTCAGGCGGCCACACGGTCAGACTGTGAGCAACGATGATGGTCCGCCATCTTTCGGCGCCGTGAAGTTGATGGACTACGAACTCGAAGTTGGCTTCTTCGTGGGCAAAGGCAATGAACTCGGTTCAACGATTCCGATTACACAAGCGTGGAGCCACATCTTCGGATTCGTGCTCGTCAACGACTGGTCCGCGCGAGATATTCAGAAGTGGGAGTACCAACCACTCGGCCCGTTTCTCGCGAAGAACTTCGCAACGAGCGTCTCGCCATGGGTCGTCACGCGCGAAGCACTCGAACCATTCTGCGTGCAAGGTCCACCGCGTAGTGCGGACGATCCGCAGACGCTTCCCTATCTCACCGATCCTCAAGGCATGAACATCGACATCACGCTCGAAGTGTTCATCAGCAGCGCGATCATGCGTGAGAAGAACATCGAACCCACCTTGATCTCGCGCGGTTCATTCAAAGACATGTTCTGGACGCCCGCGCAAATGCTCGCGCATCACGCTTCAAACGGCTGCAATATGCAAGTTGGCGACTTGCTTGCGTCGGGCACTGTGAGCTCAACGACGAAGGACTCACGCGGCTGCTTGCTTGAACGCACCTGGCGTGGCAGCGAACCCATCACGCTCGGTGACGGCACGGAACGCAAGTTTCTCAACGACGGCGACGAAGTGATCATGCGCGGATTCTGCACGAAACCAGGCTATCCACGCATTGGCTTCGGTGAATGTCGCGGCATCGTGCTGCCTGCTCGCTAACTTTTTACTTCCCGAGCAAACCGTAACTGATCACATTGATCGGCATGTTGATCTGCATGCCGATCATGTGGTCCACACCATCAGAGGTGTCTTGATACGCGTAGCCAAACTGAATCTGGGTTTGCGGTGAGAAGAAGTTGTAACTCACTGACGCGCTCAGCAACACATCATCGCTTGACTCGGTGAGGTCATCGCTGTTGCGCCATGTGGCGGCAAGGTCGAGTTCCCAATCGCCGTAATTGAAGGTGAGTCCCGGCGTGAAGTAGTCGGCGCTCGCGCCATCAATCCCTTGCCAATCCCAGAAATGCACGACTTCGAAACTCGGCGTGACGCTGAAGAACTCGCCTTCGACGGTTGCTTCGACGCTGCCATCAAGTGGAAGCGTCCATTGGAAACCGCCGCTGAGACCGTTCTCGCGACTGGTTGTGCCAAGCGCTGGCGACTGTGAGATAAACGAGAACTGATAGGCAAAACTCGGCGCAATCAAGGGGATTTCAGCAGCTGTATCGGAGATGAGCCAACTCGCGCCGCCGTCACCAGGTGATGGATCGCCGCTGTTTGCGGGACCCGAACTCGTCATCACGGTCTTGGAGAGAAACGAACCATCGACACTAAAGACGCCCGCTTGCAATCCATGCACGCCGCCGCCATCGTTACCTGTTGAGATCGATGCGATTCCACCGACGCGATTGTCAAACTGATAGTCGCTCACAAAACTCGTGTCGAAGAAACCTGGAAGCGTTCCCCAATCAAAGCCGAAGGGCACAGTGAACATGCCCGCTTGAAGCCCAACGCGTTGATCGCTCCACACGACATACGCATCATCGACGCCGAATCCTTCGCCGCTGAACACGAGCGTCTTTCCGTCTTGCGGATTCGCGACTTGATCAATCGACAAATCAATGACGGTGGTGAGCGTTGGCGTGATCCATGTGTAACTGCCGATTGCGAGCGTGCCCGTCACCATGTTGGTGTTTGCTTGCGTGTCGCGCGTCCATGACATCTGCGGTTGGATGCCGAGATTGGTGACGGGTCCGTGCCAGTCATCGAAGGTTGCGAACATGTCGGAGATGTTTGAGAAGGCTCGCTGATTTGCTTTGGAACGCTGTTCGGCTTGCGTTGAAAACTGCGCGAGTGCAGTTGAATTGCACGCGAGTACGCACGCGGTGAATGTGAGTGCATACCGCTTCATCGTGCGCCTCCTTCATCCGCAGTTGCCACACGAGCAGTGCGATGCGGCACTGCGTTCGCGTGGCGTTTCACAGCCTGCGCAATGAGTGCGGGATCAGTCGTGAGATCAAATCGTTCAATGATGCGTCCACCTGAGCCGACGAGATAGATGTCGGTCGAGTGCTTCACGCGATACGACCCATCTTGCTGCGGTGGTTGTGGTTGGTAGGCGGCACCAAATGTCCGCGCCACGCTTTCGGTTTCTTCGCGCGAACCACGCATCGCGATGAGTGCAACACCTGCGTCGCGTTCGTACTGCGCAAGTGCCGTGGCATCATCACGCGCCGTATCGACCGACACAAACGCGTATGCAAGCGGCGTCGTGTCGCTCGCGAGCAACTCGTGCACCGCGCGATACGACGCAATCGTGCGCGGGCACGCACCAACGCAGCGCGTGTAGCCGAAGGTGAGCAGCGTGAGTCCTCTGAAATCGTCCTGCGATTTCGTGTCGTTGGATGAGTCAGTGAGTTCGAATGGTCCACCGATCGCGCGGGGATTTGCTGCGGGAACCGTGTCGTGCGTGTTGGTCGGGTCAACCGCCGAAGTCGTCACAGGGGCCGCGGGGTCAAAGACTTCAATCGACGCCATCATGCCGCCATCTTCGTGACAGAGAATGTGGCAGTGATAGACGAACTTTCCGATCACGCAGGGATTGGTAAATGGAATGATGACTTCAATCGAACCAAACGCTGGCACGCTCGCCGTATCAAGATGGCGCGTGAATGGCTGTTCCACACCATTGACGGCGACGACTTGAAAGTCGGTTTGATGAATGTGAAAGACATGGAGTTCGCCCGTCGCGTTGGTGATCTTCCATCGCTCGGTTGTTCCGAAGGGCACGCGGGTGTCGATGCGTGAACCGACGAACACATGGTTGTTCACGCGGAAATCATTGTCGGTTTCGTCGAAGACGATTCCACGCATGTTGTCAACGGTGAGTGAACGCATGTCGATGGGAGTGCTTGATGGATCCTGCGTGCGTTTGATTGGAAGCGAGAGTGGCGTTGGGTTCGCGTCACCGGCGCAGACCAAGGTCGCGAGACGCGCAGCGGCGTAGCCATCACCTGCGGGACCTGTGCGAATTTGCCGCGA
>QWPU01000014.1 GCA_003671065.1 Planctomycetota bacterium
GCACCGCGACCTTTAGGGGCTCTTCAGCCCCGCGACCTTTCCGGGCTCTTCAGCCCCGCGACATTCAATCGTTCATGCAACACGACCCCGTCTCAAAGGCGGGGTCGTGTGTTTGAAATTACTTCTGCGAAGGCGCGCGCGTCTCATCGAAACAGCGGAGGCTTCGGCGGCAGCACAGGGCTGGCTGGTCGACCGCTCGGCGCGGCAGGCGTGCTTGGGCTGGCGGGTCTACCCGACGGCTTGAAGGGCGAGCTCGGCGGGTCAATCGGCGTGGCTGGTTGGTCAGGTGACGCAGGCGAACTCGGCTGCGCAGGGGTCGTCCCTGGTCGTCCAAATCCTGGCGGCTTCGGCGGGGCAATAGGTGCACCTGGCTCATTTCGACCCGGCGTGCGCCCGAATCCCGGCGGTTTCGGTGGCGCAATGGGTTTGCCTGGCTCATTCTTACCGCCCTTACGGCCGAATCCAGGCGGTTTTGGTGCTTCGATCGGTTCGCCTGGAGGGCGCTTGCTATCACGACGGCCGAATCCTGGCGGCTTTGGCGGGTCGATTGGTTCGCCTGGCGCACGCTTGCCGGGTCGGCTGCCCGGAGCGTTGTCGCGGCCAGGCATGATCGGTTCGCTGGGATCGCGCTTGCCCGGTGTCATCTCAGGTTCGCCATCGTGGCCAGGCATGATCGGGTCCGAAGGATCGCGCTTGCCAGGAGTCATCTCAGGTTCATTGTCGCGGCCTGGCATGATCGGATTCGAAGGATCGCGTCGACCGGGTGTTTCAGTCGGAGTCGCTGAAGGCGGAACCGCTTGCGCGAAACTGCTTCCAGTGACGGTGGCAGCAAGCGTGAGCGAAGCGAGCGAGAGTCGGAAATGTGAGATGGATGTTCGCATGGCTCGCTTCAAGGAAGGTCGGCTGATGAGCACTGACAAAGAGTGGTACGCAGTCTTCGGCTCAACATTGCTGTCAACCACTCACCATTTCACCAAAAAAAGCGGCTCGATGCGAGGACCAACCGCTCAAATCTTCCAAATCGTTCTCATAGATCGCTCAAACAACATCAGATCCCGCCTCCCTCTCGACCGATGCCGAAGGGCTAAACCGCTTCAGCCACGAATATGTCACGACCGCCATCACCAGGCTGAGCCCGCTGAGCACGAGGAAGACCCGATTCGATGGCATATCTGCTTGGCGCAGCAGATAGAACATTCCGCTGCCCACTAACCCAAGCGTGAAACTGAGTCCGTTGGCGGTTCCCAGCACGCGGCCGCGCGACGAGTCGGGAGCGAGCGATTGCAGCATGGATTGCAGCGGAATGATGTAGAAGCCCGCGGTGAGTCCAAGCAGCGAGAGCAGCAGCGCTGTGGTTGCGTACGACGGGGGCGCAACACCGAGCAGTCCGCACGCGATCGCAAGTCCAAGCGCGCCAAGCGACACGAACTTCGCGTGGCGCGCAGGCGTGTCGAGATACGCCGCACTCACGCAGCCAACACCAATTGCGATTCCAACTGCACCCATGAGATAGGCGGTCTCGTCATCAGTCACACCGAGAAAACTCGAGTAGTCAGGAAGGATGAGAAGCGCGACCGCCGCAAGAAAATAGAAGTAACTCCACGCGCCTGCGACGGCGAGCAGCGGACCTTTCGACATTTCTCGCAGCATGCTGCTGTAGGTTGAGAACGGATTGAAGTTGATCGGCAGTGTTGGATTCTGCGGAGGCAACTTCGGCAGCGTGAGGCATGTGAGGAAACCGAGCACGACCGCGACCGCCATCGCGCCGCCAGGCCACCACGCGCTCGCGCCCGATGGATAGCCATCAACGAATCCCATTTTCCACTTCATCGCAACGATGCCAGCGACGAGCGTGCCCGTGATCACCGCAACATTCGTCGCCATATTGATCACGCCATTCGCGCGCGCGATCTTCTCGCGACCAACAAGCTCCGCAATCATTCCGTACTTCACGGGACCAAAGAAAGCACTCACTGTTGCGAAGGCGACAAGCGCCGCGATCGAGCCGATGGCGGAGCCGCGCGCAAACTCAATTGCGCACAACGCGCACACCACAAGCGATATCGCTTTGAGCGTGACCGTGAGTTTCGATTTCGATTTGCGATCAGCAATGCGACCACCCCACGCGCTCAACAGAATGAACGGGATCGTGAAGATGATGCCGATGATCCCATTACCGCCCTTACCGAGCACTGACTCCCACGGCGCGCCTGTTGCGACCGCGAAGAGGATCACCCCTTTGATGATGTTGTCGCTGGCGGCTTCGAAAAACTGCGTGAAAAGCAGCGAAATGAAGCCGCGATTCCACAGTGATTGGGCGTGAATTGTCGGCGTGCTCGCCATCATCGGTCAGACTTCTCCGATGATTGCTTCGAACTCGTTGGCCGCGTGACGCGCGCGTCGCCTCGACCAACACCAGGAGTCCAAGGCGGCGCATCAACCACAAACGCGCGCGTCACAGTGTGCGGTGATTTCGGTCGTCCCGTCGCAGCGTCGGCGACTTCACCATCACTGATCGCAACAATCGCACTCGCGCCTTCGACGGCATATCCATACGCGCAGTATTGCCCATCAAGTCGCGCAGTCGCTTCGCGCGAAAGTCCGATGAACCACTGGCTTCCCGCGCTGTCAGGCCAATCATTGCGCGCCATCGAGAGCACGCCGAAATCATGCGCGAGCTTCGATGGCTCAAGCGCGATGTCGTAGCCGGGACCACCGTCACCAGTGCCAGTTGGATCGCCACCTTGAATGACGAACGGAAGTCCGTTGCGATCAGCAGGCACGATGCGATGCACAATCGTTGCGTCGTAGAAACCGCTCGCAGCAAGTTCCACAAAGTTGCGCGCGGTATTGGGCGCTTCATCAGGTCGCATGGCGAAGCGAATAGTTCCCGCAGTGGTTTCGAAGATGACATCACGATCGCGTTCAAGGCGAAATCCGCTGAGCGGTGACGGATCGGTCTTCGGCCACGCGGCCTTCAACTTCGCGTACTCCTCGTTCGTGGGCTCGAGCACTTCATCACCCCAACCGATGATCCGCGTGTAGCTCGCCACGCCATCAGGTCGCTTGGCGCTCGTGGTGCGAATGGTCGCGCGCGACACGAGCGGCACAACCAAGAGCGGCGCGCCAGCGGGAGCACCATCAACAAGCGTTTGCACGCGAACCGCCCGAGTTACTGCGCGAATCGACGGGAAAATCTTCGCGAGATCAACTTCGCCTCCATCCGTCTTCGCGCGCGCAAGTTCCTTTGCATCCGCGTCAAGCACGACGAGTTCGCACGGAGCCGTGACGCCCGTGAGCCGCACTGTCATCGCGCCATCAGGTCGCGCAAAGGGAGTGGTGGGCGTAAGGTCGGCCACGGTGAAGGCGAGTGATGAAGCGAGAAGTGCGGCGGTCATGCCGCGCATTATGCCGTCATTCGCCATTACTATTCGACCATGGCTAGCGTTGACACGAAGACAGCGAAGATCACTCGCACCTCCTTGATGGTGGGGCTTGAGATTCACATCGAACTTGCCACTCGCACGAAGATGTTCACGCGTGTGGCAAATGCCGCGCATCCCGACAACTTCGATCTTCCGCCCAACACGCTCATCGATCCCGTGGTCTGCGCGCTCCCTGGTTCGTTGCCTGTGATGAATCGCGCGGCGGTTGAGATGTCGATGAAGGTCGGCCTAGCACTCGGCTGCACTATTCCGCGCCATTCGAAGTGGGATCGCAAAAACTATTACTACCCCGATCTGCCGAAGGGCTATCAGATTTCGCAATACGACGAACCGCTCTGCGTGGATGGTCGCGTTGAGATTCCTGCACATGCGGGTGGCACGCGAGTGATCGGAATCATTCGCGCGCATCTCGAAGAAGACACGGGCAAGCTTGGGCATGAACTTCCTGGAGGCGGCTCGTACGCGGGCTCGCTGGTGGACCTCAATCGCGCAGGCACGCCGCTGCTTGAAGTTGTCACTGCGCCTGACTTCGATCACGCGGATGATGTGGTGACTTTCGCGCAAGAGCTTCGCAACATTTGTCGCTTTCTCGGCGTCACGGAAGGCATTATGCAGAAGGGGCACATGCGCTTTGAGCCCAACATCAATCTCACGCTTGAGCTTGAAGATGGCACGCAGATCAAGACGCCGATTGTCGAAGTGAAGAACCTCAATAGTTTCCGCGCGCTCAAAGGCGCGATCGAACATGAGACGATTCGACAAGTGGAAGAGTGGCGTTCAAGTGGTCGCGTGATGGGTCGCGGTATGAAGCAAACGCGCGGTTGGGATGATGTGACGCTCAAGACGCTGCTGCAGCGCGAGAAGGAAGACGCGCACGATTACCGCTATTTCCCAGAGCCTGATCTGGTTCCTGTTGAAGTTGATGAAGCGTGGCGAGCGAGTGTTGCGAGTGGGCTGCCTGAGTTGCCACTTGCTCGGCGCGCGCGTTACCGCAATGACTATGGCATGAGTGATGTTGATGCGCGCACGATTGTCGATGATCGCGATGTGTGCTTTTTCTTTGAGCGTTGTGTCGGTGAAGTGAACGACGCGCGCGTCTTCAAAGATGCGAAGACCGCGGGCTACGCAACAGGCAAACTCATGCTCAACGCAGGAGCTAAGCGCGCGAATGAACGCGGCTGCGGCGTACATGAACTCGGCATCGACGCAGCGCAAATTGCGTCGGTGCTCGCATTGCGCGAGCAAGGCACGATTGGTCCGCAAGCCGCCGACACGCTGTTCGGTCTCTTGTGCGCAACGAAAGACGCGGCGCTTGCAGTTGCGGAATCGAACGGACTTCTTGTCGTGCGCGATGAAGGAAAGTTGATTGAGTGGGTTGACGCGGCGATCGCAGCAAACGCGCAAGCAGCAGACGATGTGCGCGCAGGAAAGATGGCGGCGATGGGTCGTCTCGTTGGTGCTGTCATGCGACTGAGCGGCGGCAAGGCTGAAGCAGGAAGCGTGACGGATGCGTTGAAGTCGAAACTCGGGCAATGATCCGAGCATGATCCGAGCATGAATAGAGCATGACCACAAGAGGAATCACCCGCGATGAATCACAGTACTGAGACTCCTTCCTCAACGCTTCACGCTGATCGCGTGCATGAAGATGTTGAACGCGTCGTCGTTCCAAGTGCCGCGATTGCCGCGCGAGTGCGCGCGCTCGCGCAGTCGATTGGCGAAGACTACGCACACGCCGATGGTCGCCTTACCGTCGTGCCTGTCATGACAGGAAGCTTCTTGTTTGCAGCCGATTTAGTGCGCGCGCTTCCGCAGCGACGCATGCGCATTCAACTCGCAACGGTCGCAAGCTACGGCGGCACGGCGACTGCGACGCAAGGAAGTTCCATCGTGGGAACGCTTCCGAAACATCTCGAAGATCATCATGTCCTCATCATCGATGACATTCTCGATTCAGGCGGCACGCTGCGTCTCTTGCGCGCAGAGTTCGAGTCACGCGGCGCGAGAAGCGTGAAAGCGTGCGTGTTGTTGCGCAAGCGAATTCCATCCGCGCTCTCAACGCCTGTTGAGTATGTCGGTTTCGATATCGATGACGAGTTCGTCGTCGGGTATGGACTCGACTACGACGACCTCTATCGCAATCTTCCATATGTAGGCGCGCTTCGGCGTGAAGCGCGATGACGACTGATCCATCGACGAGTGTGTCGCAGGCGTCGGAAGCGTCTCCTACCGCGGATGATCTCGCGCAAAGCCCCGCGCAAGGTTTCGTTCCCGCATCAGTGCAAGCAGTGCTCGCGCCCGATGAAATCGTGATTCTTTATCTTCGACCGAGCCTGCTCTACATTCCGCTGTCAAGCCTTGGAACACTCGCAGCAAGTGCCGTGATCGTTTCACTGCTCGCCTACGCGTCGAAACTTCCCGCAAGTCCGTGGACTGAGACGCACGCAATTCTCATCGCAACACTGATGGCGAGTTGTCGCCTCTCATGGGCGTGGCTCGATTGGTTCACGCACGCGTTTGTGCTGACGGATCGACGCGTCATCGCGCGACGCGGCATCATTCGCACCGCGCTCTACGAAGCGCCGCTCACGCGCATTCAAAACACCATCGTCGTGCAAAGTGCGCGCGAACGAGTCTTCGGCCTCGGCACTATTGGATTCGCAACTGCGGGACGCGGCACCTTCGACGCATTCTGGCAATCAGTGCCTGCGCCGTTTGCTGTGCATCGCAAAGTGCTCGAGACGATTCAGCGTTACGGTCGCAAGTGAGCGATGCGCGCGCGCGGATTGTCGATTGCGCGCCCAACTTCTTCGAGCAATTGCTTCGTGAGCGCGCTGATTTCTTTCGGTGCAACCACTTGAATCACCACAAAGAGGTCACCCGCAGGACGACCCTTTGACGCAGGAAATCCGCGACCAGCAATGCGCAGTTTCTTTCCGCTACTCGTGCCTGCAGGAATCTTGAGCGCGATCGTTCCAGCAGTTGCGGGCAGCGGCGCATCGATCGTCGCGCCGAGCGTCGCTTCAACAATCGAGATCGGAAGATCAAACGAAAGGTCGCGTTCATCGCGCGTGATCCACGCGTGCTCAGCCATGTGCACGCGGGCGATCGCATCCATCTTGCCAGGGATCGCGACGACTTCGTCCTCTTCAATGCCTTGAGGGATATCGATGTGATAGGTCGTGCCGTCGATGATGGCGTCGACCTTCCCGCCTTTGAGCACTGTTTCGAGCGGCACATGAAGGTCGTACTGCATCTGCTCGCGCGCACGAGCTGCATTCCGCGCGGATTGCGGGCGTGCACCGCGTGCACCACGACTCGCGCCGAAGATGTCGCCGAAGATCGATTCGAATGATTGATTGTCCGTCGCGTTCCACGAAGCGCCGCCCGCGCCCTGCGGATTCCACTTCGCGCCGGCGGCGGAAGGTCCATTCGGTGCGCTGCCTGTAAACGCGCTCGTCGAACCTCCGAGACGCACGAACTCGTCGTATTGCTTGCGCTTGTCCGCATCCGAGAGCACTTCGTATGCCTGCTGAATCTCAGCAAACTTCGCCGGCGCATCTTTCGCTTTGCTGCGATCGGGGTGGTGCGCGAGCGCGAGCTTGCGATGGGCGCGGCGGATGTCGTCACTAGTAGCCGAGCGCGTGATGCCGAGGATGTCGTAGTAATCGCGGGAAGGCATGCGTGGACGCCCAAGCAAAGTGGGCAGTGGAAACGGTGGAGTGAAAGACTGAGGAGCGGAGCATACGATGCGCCCAATGAATTGCGAAACGCGCGCACCAGGTTCTAGCAAAGATCTCTCGCTCACCATCCTCGCGGTGCGTGCAGGTCCTGACGGTCATCTTCCAAAGGGCGCGAAAGCTCCGAAGTCGACGATGGGTGGTCGCCGCGCGATCATTCTCGGCATCGTGCAAGTGCTCATGCTCGCGCACATCGCGCAGTGGTTGTGGACGGGCAACACCATAAAGCCCATCGAACCGTCAGATTCGATGGATGCGATCAAAGATGGCGTGGTCAATGCGGGAGCCATCTTCTTCGCAATCGCGCTGCTGTCCACGGCAATTCTTGGCCGTTGGTTCTGCGGTTGGGGTTGCCACATCGTGATGCTGCAAGACCTCTGCGGTTGGTTGATGAAGCGCATCGGGATTCGTCCGAAACTTTTCCGCTCGCGCCTCTTGCTGTGGTTGCCCTTCTTGCTCGCGGTGTACATGTTCATTTGGCCGATTGCATATCGACTCGCAATCGCGCCGTACACACGACCTGATCTCACTTGGCCAGGCTTCCGCGGCGACTTCACCACGACCGACTATTGGGCGACATTTCCCGGTCTCTGGATGGCGATTCCATTCCTGCTCGTCTGCGGATTTCTCACGGTGTATTTGTTGGGCGCGAAGGGCTACTGCACATATGGATGTCCCTACGGCGGATTCTTTGCGCCGCTCGATGAGATTTCTCCGCTGCGTATTCGCGTGACCGATGCATGCACCGAGTGTGGCCATTGCACAGCGGTGTGCACTTCGAATGTGCGTGTGCATGAAGAAGTGCGCGACTTTCGCATGGTGGTTGATCAAGGGTGCATGAAGTGCCTCGATTGTGTGAGTGCGTGTCCTGAACAGGCGCTGTATGTCGGTTGGGGAAAGCCAGCGTTTCTTGCGAAGAATCGCAATCCTGGCAAGAGCGTGAGTCGATTCGATCTCACTGGCAATGAGGAACTCGCGCTCGCCGCTGTGGCAATCGCGAGTTTCTTCGTGGTGCGTGGACCGATTGGCGTGCCGCTGTTGTTTGCGTCAGGCATTGCGGCGTGCACGACATATCTCGCGTGGTTGTGTGCATCACTGTTGCGAACGCGCGATGTGCGATTGCACCAGATGCAATTGAAGCGTGATGGTCGCGTGCGCGCGAGTGGTGCTGCGGTGCTTGCAGTGAGTGGCGCGGTCTTCGCGGCGCTTGCGTATTTCGGTGCGATCAACAGCGCAATGATGCTCGCGCGTTTCGAGCGCGATCGCGTGACGGTTCCCGCGCAAGTTGTGTTCAGCGGCACGAAGTCGGTGCCGAATGCCGCGGAGCGCGCGATCGCTCAACGCGCGTGCTCGCTCTATGAGTTCACGCAGCCATGGCCTGCGGGCTATGGGTTCGCTGGTCCATGGCAGAGTGATATTGAATCAAATGTTGCGTGGCTCTCGTGCGTGCTCGGCAACTACACGGAAGCAGAAAGAATTTTGCGCGAAGGTGCCGAGCGCGAAGGCATGAACGAAGTTGCTGCCGCGTCGATTGCACGCGTGATGCGCGGTGATGGTCGCTTCGACGACGCCGTGACATTCGCTCGCAGTCACTGGGAAGCGCATCCTGAATGGGAACGCTTGCGCGAAGAACTATTGACATGGCTCGTCACCGATGGCCAGCGTGAAATGGCGCTGGAAATCGCACGATTGGCCGTGAAAAAGCGTCCTCAAGACCTCAACGCGATTCGTCGTCTCTCGCTCATTCTTGTGGAATCAGTAGTGGCGACTGAAGTCGAAGAAGGCCTCATGCTCATTGACATCACGCTGCAGATGGCGCCAGGAAATCCGTATGCGTTGCGTGCGCGCGCGCAGGGCTTGCGTACGCTCGGTCGAACTGCGGAGGCCGAAGAAGCGCTCAACGAAGGCCTGGCGATCGCACCCGATGATTGGCTACTCGTGCAAGAACTTGGGGAGTTGCTCATGGCAACCGATCGCATGCGCGAAGGTGCAGTGCTTATGAAGAAGGCAGGCGAGATGCGATCTCAGCCGCGCACGCCGCGTTGAGTGCGCGATGCTTCCGTCGTTTTTTAACTCAATGCTTAACTTTCGGCCTCGCGAAACAACCCATAGAGTTCGGCCGCAGTCGTCGCGGCATACGCGCGTTGGCGAAACTCTGGGCTCGTCATGATCTTCGAGATCTTGCCGAGCGCTTGGATGTGATCATCCTTCTTCTCTGGATTTGAAATTAAGAGAATCACCAGTTCCACAGGCTTCTTGTCGAGTGAACCGAATTCAATCGGCGTCGACGGCTTTCCGATCGCGAGCACGAGACCAGGCACAGTTGCGCACTTTCCGTGTGGAATCGCGAGACCCATGCCGATGCCCGTTGTGCGAATCGTTTCGCGTTCCCACACCGCGCGCTTCACGCCTTCAGGATCAGGGCAGAGTCCACTCTCGGTGATGAGATCGACGAGTTCATCAAGAATCGCATGCTTCTCCGTTGCGTGGAGCGGCACTTTCACAGAACTCGGAGAGAGGATGTCAAGGATGCGCATGGCTCTGGAGCCTATTGATTTCGACGGATGAGTCCGACCGAGGATGGAAGCGAAGATAGTACCAACGGTCGTGTGAATTCGTGAGTGTGTTGCTGCGTCAGGTCTTCACAAGCAGCGCGTGATAGCCGCCGTCGCGATACATCGCAGGCGCTTCACCAGGAACACCAGTTGGAACAATGTTGCGCTCGACTACCAGCGAGAGACTGAAGCGCGACGCGAGACGCTTCGTTTGCGCCTCGTTTTCGCCGCGTTCAATTGAGCATGTCGCGTAGATCATCGCGCCGCCCGCAGCAAGCAAGCCAACCGCGGGATCGCAGATCTTCTGTTGCAGTTCAATCACGCTCGCCGTGCGACCTTTGCTGAAGCGATATCGCGCCTCAGGTCGACGCGCGAGCACACCAGAGTTCGAGCACGGAACATCAAGCAGCAGCAAATCCGCGCGACCTGCGCAATCGCGAAACAGCGACTGCGGCGAGAGCGGTTTGATCTGCGGATGCTGCAGACGAAGTCGTGCGAGCGCTTCGAAGCGCGCGTCGTCAGGATCGGTCGCGTAGATTTCAGCGTTGGGAAACATCTCCGCAAGTTGACGCGTCTTCGTGCCGCGACCAGCGCAAAGATCGACAATCACGCGCGGCTTCTTGGTGAGCATCGGACCAATGGCTGCGACGGTTGCGCACGCGGTTGGATCTTGCACGCGAAGATTCGGCATCAAGGCCATCGTCTCAGTGAGCTCACCATGCGAGCCCGTCCACACACCAAATCCTGCGTCGTTGTGCGGCGTGGCTCGGAGGTCAAAGCGCGCGTCGCTCGCGTCGTATGGAGTCACCAACAGCGGCGCATCAAGCAAATCGTGCATCGCAAGCCGCGTGGCTTCCTTGAATCCAAACGCGCCAACCCAGTGGAGAATGAGTTCGCGCGAATGGCTTGTCTTCTCGCTCAAACACACCGAAGCATCGATGTTGAACGCTTCGCACGACAGTCGAAGCGCCGAACCATCTGCAAGCGGAACGATGTCGCGTCGCGTGTGATCGGCAATCTGTGGATCACCAATCGCAAGGCGCTCAACAACACTCGCTGCAACCTTTCGCAGCACCGCGTTGACGAGTCCGCCAGCACCCGCGCGCAATCGTCGCTTCGTCCATTCAACGCTCGCATCAACTGCCGCCGCCGCAGGCACGCGATCAAGAAACAGAATTTGCGCAGCACCACCAAGAAGCGCCGCTTGCACAGGCTTCTCAAGCAACGGCCACGCCTTCTGCAAGTGCGGTCGAACGCACGCAAGCAGCGTGAGGTAGCGACGCACCACGGCATACTCAATCGCTCGAGCAAGCGCCGCGTCGCGCGGATCGATGTCAGCAGCACCCACACTTGATCGAGGATCAAATGGAGTGATGTCGAGATCAGGAAAACGCATCGCCTGCATCAGAATGCGCTCAAGCACAATCTCACGCGCCGCGTAGCCGATTGGTGCTTCACTGTTCACGCGAGGCTCGGCTTGGCCTTGCGAACCGAACTGCGAACACCGCTCTTCGGAGCCGTCGTCGACTTCGCGGCCGCTTTCCGCAGCGCTGGCGCAATGTCAGTCTTTTCCCAGGTAAATGTGCCTTTGCCCGCTTCACCTGGCGCGCGGCCGAAGTGACCGTGGCTTGCAGTCGTCGAGTAAATCGGCGCGCGCAACTTGAGCATGTCGATGAGGCCGTAAGGCGTGAGTTCGAAATGATCGCGCACGAGCTTCGAGAGAATCTCATCGGAGACCTGGCCCGTGCCTTGCGAATCAATGAACACTGACACTGGTTCCGCGACGCCGATCGCGTACGCCAACTGCACTTCGCAGCAACGCGCGAGTTTGGCAGCGACGATGTTCTTCGCGATGTAACGCGCCATATACGCAGCGCTGCGATCAACCTTCGATGGATCCTTGCCGCTGAACGCGCCGCCACCGTGACGACCGCGGCCGCCGTAGGTGTCGACGATGATCTTGCGACCCGTCAAACCACAGTCGCCGTGCGGGCCACCGATTTCGAATTGTCCCGTTGGATTCACATGCACATGAATGCCATCGTGCCACCACGATCCGAGCATCGGCTTGAGAATCGTTTCAGTCACAGCACGCTTGAGTTCGGCTTGTTTCTTCTCGCCGTTCCACATTGGGTGGTGTTGGGTTGAGAGCACAACCGTCTCAACGCGCTTTGGTGTGAGGCCTTCGTATTCAACGGTCACTTGGCTCTTGGCATCGGGTCGAATGCCATCAATGAGGCCTTTCGCACGCGCTTCAGCTTGACGCTCGACGAGGCGATGCGCCAGGTGAATCGGCAGCGGCATAAGCACATCAGTTTCTTCGCACGCGAAACCAAACATCATGCCTTGGTCGCCAGCGCCCTGCGCCTTCTTTGATTTCCGCACGACACCGCGCGCAATGTCAACGCTTTGCGCGTGCAGCAAATTGAGCACGCCGCAACCGCGTCCATCGAAACCCATCGCCGCGTCGTCGTAACCGATCTTCACAATCGTGTCGCGCACGGTCTGAGGGATATCGAACTTCTTCTTTGGATTCTGGTGGAAACTCACTTCACCCGCAACGACTGCTTGCGCGGTAGTCACGAGCGTTTCGCACGCGCAACGGCCTTCTGAATCGTGATCAAGAATGAGATCGAGGACGGCGTCTGAAATCGCATCAGCGACCTTATCAGGGTGACCCATCGAAACACTTTCGGACGTGAAGAGGTGGCGAGTGCTCATATGAAATAGTGCGCTAGAGAAAGGTGCTGAAAGGCTGCGATCGGTCAACAGTGATCGATTGCGAAGGAGCGGAATATAGCCCCATAGGCACCGACCGAAACGATCCTCGGCTGCGTAGATGGAAAAACCTGCATTCTCTACCGCGAATTATGAAACTTACCGAACGCATCGGTCGAACCTCGAAGTAGATTGAATCCATGCCTTGTCGCTCTCTTCCAGCCTTTCGTGTGTTGCTTGCGGCCTTGAGCCTGAGTGCTGTGGCGGGATTCCTTGCGAGCGCCGACGGCGGAATCGTGCAGCAAAGCGGTCGAGTGGCGAAGAACCAAGTAGGGGCGGTCGTGGTGGCGGAGCCTGCGATTGAAGTGGTTGCGGGTACTTTCGCATCGGACCATGTGCTTGTGCAATTGAGCAGCGGAATTCGTGTAGCGCGCGATGCGCGTGGCGCGGTTGTGCTTCGCGGCGGGAAGTCGCGTACCGAGACGCTGTCGCGCCAGGCGTTTGCAGCGGTTGGCGTGACGGATGTGCGAACGATCTTTGTGACGCCGCCGAAGGACGCTGCGACTGCGCGCGCGATTGGTCTTGATCGTTGGTATCGCTGCGATCTCGCTGTTGGTCGCGATCCTCGCGCCGCCGTGACGAAACTGAACACGCTTGCGGGAATCATCGCGCGCGCCGAGGTTGATCCTGAAGGCGGGCTTGCAGAGATTCCCAATGACACTGATTTCTGGGTGCAATACGCGCTGCGAAACACTGGGCAAACCGTCGGCGGCCAAGTGGGCACTGCGGGCGCGGACATCGGCATGGCAAGCGCGTGGGGTTACACGCATGGCGATCCGAACTTCGTGATCGCGGTGCTTGATTCAGGCATTGATCCGCATCCCGAACTTGCTGGTCGCATTCTTCCCGGCATCAATGTTCCTGATGGCAACACGGCAACTGCTGACGAATGCAATCACGGCACGCATGTGGCGGGCATTCTTGCTGCGACTGGAAACAACGGCGCAGGCATGGCGGGCGTTACTTGGAACGCGAAGTTGCTGCCCGTCGTGGTTGTCAACGGTTGCACTGGTTTTGAAGCGAATGTTGCGAGCGGTCTGACATGGGCGGTCGATCAAGGCGCGCGCGTTGTGAACATGAGTTTGCAGTTCAACCTTGGCAGCACTGTGTTTGAGCAAGCGGTGGTATATGCTCATGCGCAAGGTGCTTTGATGATTGCCGCCACTGGCAACAGCAATTCCTCCCTCGTTGCGTTCCCTGCGCGTTGGAACCAAACGATCGCCGTCGCGTCCACGGACAATCGTGACATTCGTTCGAGTTTCTCAAACTATGGAGCCGAGGTGGATATCTGCGCGCCTGGAACCAATGTGTGGAGTCTCTCGTCAGGCGGCGGCGGTTACACGCTGAAGAGCGGCACGAGTATGTCAACGCCACATGTCGCAGGTGTGGCCGCGCTCATCTGGAGCCTCAATCCGTTTCTGACGCGCGATGAAGTGCGCGCGATCATCCTCTCGACGACGCACGATCTCGGCAGCGCGGGATTCGATATCTATTACGGCAACGGTCGCCTTGATGCCGCCGCCGCGCTTGCTGCGGTTGGTCCTGCCTTTGCAGCGCAAGACTTCAATCAAGATGGCAGCGTCGATGCCGCCGATCTCTCTCTATTGCTCGCCTTATGGGGCGCGTGTGGAGATTGCGATGGTGGCTGTCTGCCTGACCTCGACGGCGATTGCGTCGTCGGCGCGCCAGATCTCTCACTGTTTCTCGCAGGTTGGTGAGGTCTGCCAACTTTGCAGCGCGCGGCTATCCTCGGTCACGGTGAACCCAATGACTGTGCCGATGGAACTTTCTCGTGTGCTGATTCTCGACTCGAGTCCTGAGCAGTTCATCACGCTTACTGAGTGCGATGGACCGCGCAGCTTTGCGATCCGAATCGGCACGCATGAAGCAGTTGCGATTGAACGAAGGTTGCGCGGGCAAACGCCAGCGCGTCCGCAGACTCATGAACTGTTGAGCGCCACGATTCGCGCGCTCGGTGGTGAACTCGAGCGCATCGTCATTCATCGAGTGGAGAACGGAACATACTTCGCAAACCTGATTATTCGTTGCGATGGCGAACTGATCGAAGTCGACGCGCGACCGAGTGACGCGATCGCGCTCGGTGCGGCCAATCGCGTTCCGATTGATGTCGCGGAAGCTGTCTTGCTTGAAAGCGCGCAAGAGCGCAGTGAGATCGATCCACCGATCGAAGCAGGCGAGGGCGATGATGACGACTGACGAAGCGTTGTCATCATCCGACGCGCCGCTTGCTGACGCGCCTGCGCCACGCCATCCACCGCGAAGCAACAACGAGCCACTTGTCTTGCATCCAGCGTGTGGATTCGCGCTGCCTGCCAATTGGATCACGCTGGGCGCAGGATGCATCCGACCCGATCCACGACCAGGTCCGCGCGCGACGAAAGAAGCTGGCATCGGCGGCGCGCTCAAAGTGCGCGTCGAAGATTTCATCGTCGAAGAAATCCCAATCTACGACCCCAGCGGCGAAGGCGAACACATCTTTCTCGGTGTGCAGAAGTCGGGCATGCCGCACTCGGAAATGCTCGGCGTCATTGGGCGTCACTTTAGCGTCGACGAAATGGCAATTGGTTTCGCGGGCATGAAGGATCGCGCGGCGGTCACGCAGCAGACGATTTCCGTGCATCTGCCCGTGCATCGACCTGTGGGCGAACTCATTCATCCGCGCTTGATGGTGTTGTGGGCGAAGCGGCACACGAACAAGATTCGACGCGGACATCTCAAAGGCAATCGCTTCGTCATTCGCATTCGCAATGTTGATCCGATGCAAGTGCGAACAGTCAAGGCGCGCATGGAAGCGCTGGCGGTGCGCGGCATTCCAGATTACTTCGGTGAGCAACGCTTTGGATATCGCGTGAACAACCATGTGCTCGGACTGCACTACGCGCGCATGGAATCGCAGGAAATTCTCGATGAAATGCTGGGTTCGCGAGGCACACCGTTTCCGCCGTATCAACAAGCGGTGCGCGAGTGCTACGACCGCGGCGAGTTCGCGGCGGCGGGGGAGATGTGGGGTCGTCACGATCAAGCTGAGCGGATTGCAGTGCGTGCTCTTGCGCGCGGACGCGACGCGGCTGGTGCGATCCGTGCGATTCCAGCTCACACGAAAAACTTTTGGCTGAGCGCGTTGCAAGGAGCGGTCTTCAACGCCACGCTCGGTGCGCGCGTTGCGGATGGAACATTTTGCAAAGTGCTCGCGGGCGATGTTGCGATTTTCACGGGCAAAGGCTCGGTGTTTGCGACAGCGGCCGATGCGAGCGAATCTGAACTCGCGGATCTCGCGGTGCGTTGCGCGTCACTTGAAATCTCTGCGGCGGGACCGATTCACGGTCCAAAGATGGTCGCGGCCGAAGGCGCGCCGCTCGCGTATGAACACGCCGCACTTGCTGCGTGTGGTGCGGATGAATCGATGTTCACGCCGCCCGCGCTTGAGGGCGACGGCGCGCGTCGACCACTGCGCATCACCATGAGTGATTGGTCAGTTGATGCTGGTGTTGATGACCACGGCGGCTACATCCGACTCGCGTTTGATCTGCAGAAGGGCGCATTCGCAACCGTGCTCTGCCGCGAAATCATGGGCGAAGGCGTGGAGTCCAGCGAGCCGAGTCGCGATGGTGATTGAGACGCAGCTCAGCACGCCACGCCATGCGCGCGCGCCGCCGCGATGATTTGCGTCGCGGTATCGCGTTCGTGATCGATGCGCACGGCATTCCAACCGCAACTTCTTGCTGCCGCGCAGTTGTCTTCGAGATCATCGAGGAAAAGAATTTCAGCGGGCTTCGCGCCTGTTTCGCGCTCAAACGCGCGGTAAATCGCGCTGCCTGGCTTCTCGAGACCAAGAAGATGCGACGCGTGCCGATGCGTGATCGACGCAAAACTCGGCAGTTCAACGAGCGCGTCCCAATGGCGATCATTCGTGTTCGACAGGCACGCTGTCGCGGCGCCCGCATTGCGCAGCGCGCCCAGCGCGTGCGCAACACCTGGATACTCGCCAACAAGAATCGCATCATGCGCGCGCAGAATCGTCTCGCGATCAATGCGCGCGCCGAGTGCCGCGTGCGCTGCATCAAGCCACGCATCAAACGCATGCTCGCCGCGCTGATGCATCGCGACACATTCGCGAAACGCAACGAGTTCTTCTTCGCGAATTTCTTCAAGCACATACGACGGCACACCAACAGCATGCAAAGTGTCGGCGAGGGTTCGTCGAATTCGCACGACCACTCCACCGAGGTCGACGCAGACAAATGTCACTGGATGGCGTGAGGTCATAGATTTCTGTTTCGCTGTGTCAATTGAGTATGTGTCTTACGCCGATTTACGAATCGCATCCGCCGCGCGCAACGCTTCTTTCGCAAGCTTCTGCGCGGCGCGACGCTCCTTGAAGAACGCGCGCAACAACTCGACGCAACGATCAGCAAGTACACCACCATGCATTTCAACACGGTGATTCAAGCGAGGATCACTGGGAATCGAATAGAGCGTTTCGCACGCGCCCGCTTTGGGATCAGTCGCTCCGTAAATCAAGCGACCAATGCGCGCATTCACCGTGGCACCAGCACACATCGGACACGGCTCAAGCGTGACGACCATCGAGCATTCGCTCAATCGCCACTCACCGAGTTTGCGGCCAGCTTCACGAATCGCAACGACTTCCGCATGACCCGTCGGGTCAGCAGCGCGCTCGCGGTTGTTCGCGGCTTCGGCGAGGATTTCCTCACCTCGATAGACAATGGCAGCAATGGGGACTTCCCCATTGAGGGCGGCTTGGCGAGCCAGTGAAATCGCGCGCTCCATCATGCGCACGTCCACATCGCTCACTGCCGGGTGCGTAGAACGCACAAGGCGAAGGGAGTTCATCGTTCTTCTCCGTCGTCGGCGAATGCGTGCAAGCGCGATGCTTGCGGCAGACACCTTTGACGTTCCTCCACGGGAGCCTGAGGGCGCTCCCACTCGGTCACTCGAGCGACGGATCACGACGATCCGCTTCCAGTGTGCTCGTCATCGTCGATTGAACGGCGGCTTGGCAAGTCGGGAGTGTTGCTTTCGCTCGAACCCCAACCCCAGCGGTTGGTCTGCGCAGCCTGTGCGGCTTCGGCCGGAGCAGGGCCGACCGAGAACACACGCCCTTGCGCAACTTTGTGCGCAGGAACGAGCACGAGCAGCAGGATTCCGAACTCGTAGAGGAACATGAGTGGCCCAAGCAGCAGCAACATCGAAGTGACATCAGGCGGTGTGACGAGCGCGGCAATGATTGCCATGATGAGCAAGGCCCAACGGCGTTTTTCGCGAAGGAACTTGGGGCTGATGAAGCCAACCCAGCCGAGCAACAGAATCACCACGGGCATCTGAAACGCGATGACGCTGCCGAGCAACAGCATGAGCGTGAACGAGATGTACTCACTCAAGCGATAGATCTGCGAGATGCCGCCGAGCACCGTGAGCGGAATCTCAAGAATCGAAATCGTCGGATGCGCTGGATCTTCCGCAGGCCCTGTGATCGATTCAGAAATCTGCGTGCTCAGTTCAACGACCGCGTTGGCCGCGATGCGCTTCATAGGCACGGCGACGCGCAGCACTTGATCCGTGGAGGAGATCCACGCGTCACCAGGTTTTGGCGCGAGCGGATCTTCATCAAGAATCGGAAAGTTCGGAATCACAGCGACGGTGGGCACAACGTTTGGATCAACCGCAGTCGCAACTGTCGGATCAGTCAGCGGCACCTTGCGCGGCTGCGACGCGCCGAAGTTCACCAGAAACATCAGGGTGAACGGCAGCAGAATCCAATAGAACAGCGCGATACCGCACGCCGTGAGCACCGCCGAAAGCGGCACGAGGAAATACACATAGCGCCGTTCATGGCGATATAGCCCAGGCTCAATGAACTTCCACAGTTGGAACAGCACCCACGGCGCCGCGAGTGAAATCGCCGTGATGAAGGCGAGCTTCATGTCGGTGGAGATAGTTTCCGCTGGCGAAAGAGCCTGAATCTGCATGACTTGCCCATTGGCGCGCAGCGCGCTGAAGAGCGGAGCGATGAGAATCTCGCGAATGATCGGCGCATAGAAGAACAGCACGATGGCAAGCGGGACTGGCACGATGAGCGCCTTGAAGACGCGTCCCCGAAGTTCTTGGAGGTGATCGCCAAAACTCATGGTTCCGGTGTGGGTTCCCGTGTGAGTCCCCGCGCTGCTAGAGCCGGAAGCCGAAGATGATTCATCACGCAAGAACTCGAACATTGGGGGCGTGAGTGTACGGCAGCGGGGCGCTCAAGCACGAGCGCGATACTTCGGGCTACGCTGCGAGGCAATCGCTCACATCGGATGAGCGAAACAACAGCCGTACATTCTGGTGGAATCTGAATGTTTGCCATGATCGCGCTCGCTGCAGGTTTGTCGTCGTCTATCGAAGCACCGCCGCCGCCGGTGCCGCCGTTGCGGCCCTTTGTGCAGTATCAACTGAAGGTGCGCGAGGCATTCGGACCGTTGATCGGCGCGTTCCTCGATGAAGTCCTCGGTGACGCACTCACGCGCCGCCTCCTCCCTCGCGGCGTGCTCCACCGCAAGACGGACGGATTCGACGGCCGCTCACCGCTCGCAAGCCGCATCGGTGTGAATCGCGCAGAAACTCCAGCGCCCGTGCTCTTAGGGCATGCTGCCAGATCCGTTCCCAATGTCTTCACTTCGAATGCTTTACGAGCACATCCTCGGCGTCCCGCTCGACCGCGGAAACTTCCGAAGGCAATTCCTCGAAGTCATCGACCTCGGCCCCCTCGTCGCGCTCCCAATCTTCCAACGCGGCGTCCCCCACCGAGCCGGCCAACTCTTCACCTTCGATCACCGAGGCTAGGAACGCGGGTCGCACGCAGGCGGCGACATCGCGTCCACGGGTGCGCTCGACTCAAGACAGCCAGCGGCGGAAGACGCCACAGTCTCGCCGTAAACAAAATCCCAGCAGCGCGGCAGGCACACACCCGCCAAACGAAAGAGCAAAGCGCCGTACGAACGGCGCATGTCTTCAATTGGAAAAGTGCCTGTCCACATTTTGTGAAATTCAGTTATCGATTGGCGTTCGCAGTGCCCTGCGATGAAGTCGCGCTGCCATCTCCGCCGATGTCGCTGCAATGAGTCTGTATCGCCGAGATCAGGACTTGGAGTTCAGGCACGTCCCTCACCTTTGGAGTGGCCTTGCACATCTCAACAGAACGGGCTGCGGACTCGCACCGCTCCCGCCGGAGGCGAGCGAGATTCTCTTCTAGTCCTTCCCTCAGCCCTTGAACGACCAGACCGCGGGATTCCGAGGCCGCAACGTCGGCAAGTTCCGACTCGATGGCCGACTCCCTCACCGCAAGTCGGGCAATCTCGCCAACGAGCGTCTGCTTCATGGCTTCCACTTCTACTCCCGAGTCGGAAGACCCCAACGCCCCGACCGCTTGGGCGAGACGCCGGAGATCGACCAAGTTCGGATAAAGCGACGGATAGGCAGTTGCGCGTACGGCATCCCGCCATCGTTCGGCGTCGGCAGGCGACATCATCTGCGCGAACACATCAGCCCAGCGGCGGTTGGCAGCAATGATCGAACGCTCGACAGCGAGCTGTCGATGATTCTGCTTCGTGCGATACTCGATGAGCGCATCAACATCGTGATTCGAGTCGCGGAATTTCTCAAGATCCTCGACGATCATGTCAAGGTCTAGCCGAATCCGCCGCTCATGAAGAGTCGCCAACTCGGAGTCGTAGCTAGGACGCGCCGCTCGCCACGCCTCTCTATTAAGAATCTCAATTTGGGACTCCTTGTTGAGTGCCGTTTCAATGGCGCGCAGGTCCACCCTCGCCATCGGCAACTTCGGCGTCCACTGATATCGACTTCGCTTGCGCAGTTGCCGAATCACATCGGCGACCGTCTCGGGGGCGTCTGGCGATACAGCTTTCGCCACATGTGCGAAGAGATCCTCTTCGATTGCATTCAACCGACTCACGGCCCGATCTCGGAGTCGCACCAAGTCGCGATAGGCCTCGGGAGCGTCCGGAAGCCTCATGATGTCAAACCCGGCGCGGCGAGCGAGATCTGCCGCCGCTCGATCGACGGGCTCAATGACTTTACGAATTTCAGGAGTTCGCGAATTGTAGAAGTCATCAACTGCGGCACGCAGAGTTGCCGCGGCCGCCGGCTCTAGCTCAAGGATCGAAATCCAGTACTCAACATCGACTGTTGTGAGCGCCTCGGGGACGGCAACACCTATCTTGGCCCCCGGCTCGGGTTCAACGCCGAATCGACGGAACGGCAGGGGCTCTTGATCGACGACAGGCGGCGGAGCTGCTGACACGAGCAGTGCGACCACAACTGATAGAAACGTCATGTACATGGGCAGTTGATGGTGGGCAGTTTATGGTGTGGCTTGGATGAGCCGGATTCGGACAATCCATGTAGGTGGGGACCATAGGGATAAACGCAGACGCA
>QWPU01000140.1 GCA_003671065.1 Planctomycetota bacterium
AGCGCATTGGGCGTATCAGCCGATGCTGGACCCCACACCTCCAGTGCTCGTTGCTGAGACGGCAGATGCATCGTGGCCGCGCAACGAATTGGATCATTTCATTCTTGCGCGACTGCATGAGTCTGGTCTTGTCCCCGCGCACGAAGCTGATCGCCGCACGCTGCTGCGACGCGCCTCGCTCGATCTCATCGGTGTGCCACCGAGCGTTGAAGACATCGAGCAGTTCGAGCGCGATACGCGCAGTGACGCCTACGAGCGACGCATCGACGCGCTGTTGGCATCGCCGATGTATGGCGAGCGTTGGGGTCGTCACTGGCTTGATGTCGCGCGCTATGCCGACAGCAATGGCATGGATGAGAATGTCGCGTTCGGGAATGCGTTTCGCTACCGCGACTATGTGATTGACGCGTTCAATCGTGACACGCCCTTCGACGAGTTCCTCACCGAACAAATTGCGGGCGATCTCGTGGCAGAGCGCGCGAATCCGACGGCTGATGACGATGCGCGCACGCGCAGTCGCATTGCGGCGCTCGGCTTTCTTGCGCTTGGGCCGAAGATGCTCGCGGAACCCGATAAAGAGAAAGAGCGCGTTGATGTTGTTGATGAGCAGATCGATGTCGTGAGCAAAGCGTTTCTCGCGCAGACGATTTCGTGCGCGCGCTGCCACGATCACAAGTTCGATCCGATCTCGCACGCAGATTATTACGCGATTTCAGGCGTTTTTCGCAGCGTTTCGACATTCGACAGCATTGCAACTGTCGGTCGTGTTGCCCAGCGACCGCTTGCGACGGTTGCGGAAATCAAAGAAAAGGAACGCGTCACCAAGCTCTGGCAGGATGACGCGAAGCGCCTTGACGAAGTGCGTGATGCGGCGCGCGTGGATGCCGCGCGTGAAACAACTCGCGCAAACAACGCACTGCTTTTCGCTTTCATGCAGGATTCGTCAGCACACGCCGCGCGCCACTACATGCAGCGAGTCTTCGCGCGAGCACACACGATTCGGCCGCGACATGCCGCGCTGCTTGCCGCAATCGATGCGCGCGAGAAGCACAACGCCGCGAAACCTGTTGCGTTTCCACGCGCGCTTGCTGTGAACGAATCGAAGGTTGACGAGACGCCGATTCACGATCGCGGCGATCACATGCAACCAACGGGCGACACGATTGCGCGCGCCATTCCCGCAGTTCTTGAGCGTTCACTCGCTGGTCCAGCCTTTCCGAAAGGCGCGAGTGGACGACTCGAACTCGCGCAATGGATCGCTGACACCGACAATCCGCTCACCGCCCGCGTCGCCGTCAATCGCTTGTGGACATGGCATTTTGGTGTCGGTCTCGTCGATACGCCGAGCAACTTCGGAACGCTCGGCGGAAAGCCAACGCATCCAGAACTCCTCGACTTTCTCGCACGGCGTTTCACGCGCGATGGTTGGAGCATGAAGTCGATGCATCGATTCATCATGAACAGCGCGACCTATCGACAATCAAGCGCGACGCACATTGCGCTGCCATCGTCGGATCCTGAGAACCGTTTACTCTCGCGATTTCCTCGTCGACGCGTTGAGGCCGAAGCGATTCGTGATTCCGTACTCGCGACCAGCGGTGCACTCGATCGAACAATGTATGGCACGCTGCTGAGTTCGAATGATCACGACTATGTCACTAACGATCAGTCGGGCAACACCGCCAATTACGACGCGCCGCGACGCAGCATCTATCTCCCCGTCATTCGCAACGCGATGTTTGGCCTGTTCACCGCGTTTGATTATCCCGATGCGTCCGCGCCAATCGAGTGTCGTCCGCGCACAGTTGTTGCGCCGCAAGCGTTGTTCTTCTTGAACTCGCCGATGGTCGAAGGCGCCGCGAAGAAACTCAGCGAAGCCGTGAGCGCTACCAATCATGACGCCGAGTCGCGCGTGCGCGAGGCCTTTCGTCGCACGCTCGCGCGCGAACCTGACGCCGCAGAACGCGACGATTCACGGGCATTTCTGGCTGATTTGGAGCGATCAGGCGTGACGCCACCCGATGCATTGACGCGACTTGTGCATGCCCTGCTCTCGACCAACGAGTTCGTCATGATCGAATGACAAGTTTCCCCAACCGCCGCTTGGATTCGGCGCTTCTCGAAGTACAGTGAAACAACCATGTTCTGCGACCACCGCTATCAACCGATCTCTCGCCGCGATGCGCTGACGAATCTGTGCGCAGGCTTCGGCTCGATCGCGCTCGCGGGACTGCTCGCACGCGAAGCAACTGCTGGCGGCGGCGTGTTGCCGTCGCCGCACTTTCGTCCTCGCGCCAAGCGTGTGATCTTTCTCTTCATGCATGGTGGTCCTTCGCAAGTCGACACCTTCGACTACAAGCCGCTGCTTGCGCGCGATCATGGCAAGCCCCTTCCGTTTGCCAAGCCGCGCGTGCAGTTTGCTGAAACTGGAAATCTGCTCGCAAGCCCGTGGAAGTTTCGCCAATACGGTGAGAGCGGCGCGTGGGTGAGTGATCTCTTTCCAAATGTCGCGCAAGTCGTCGACGACTGCTGCTTCATCAAGAGTTTGCACGGATCAAATCCCGCGCACGGTGGCGCACTGCTCAAGATTCACACGGGCAGCGACACCTTCATTCGTCCGTCGATGGGTGCGTGGGCTTCGTATGGTCTCGGCACCGAGAACGACAATCTGCCCGCGTTCATCACCATCTGCCCCACACTTGGTCACGGCGGCGTGAACAACTTCTCCAGTGGGTTTCTCCCTGCGTGGACGCACGGCACACCGATTGGTCACGCGGGCGTCCCTGCGTCGCGTTCGCAATTCGAACACATGCAAGCAGGTCTGCCACCAGAGCTGCAACGAAAAGAGCTTGATTTCCTGCAGGAACTCAACGCGCAGCACATGGCGCGCAACGGCAGTGACGCGGCGCTTGAAGGGCGCATCGAGAGTTTCGAGCTTGCGTATCGCATGCAATCCGCCGCGCCTGCTGTGATGGATCTCAATGGCGAGAGCGAAGCCACGAAGAAGCTCTACGGCATGGATGAGAAGAAGACCGAAGACTTCGGCACACAGTGTTTGCTCGCGCGACGATTTGCCCAAGCGGGCGTGCGCTTCGTGCAATGCACGCATAGTTACAAGTGGGATCAACACGGCGATCTGCGCAGTGGTCACACCACAAACGCCGCCGAAGTTGACAAGCCCATTGCAGGACTCATTCGCGATCTCAAAGCGCACGGCATGCTCGAAGACACGCTCGTGTTGTGGGGCGGCGAATTCGGCCGTACCCCCACCGCGCAAGGCGGCGACGGACGCGATCACAACCCCCACGGTTTCACCATGTTTATGGCGGGTGGCGGCGTGAAAGCAGGCTTTAGTTACGGCGAAACTGACGACTACGGCTACTACGCCGCAGTGGACAAAGTTGATGTGCACGACTTGCACGCGACGATCCTCGCGCTGCTTGGCGTGGATCACGAACGCCTCACCTTCCGCCATGGTGGGCGCGATCACCGACTGACTGATGTGTCAGGCAAGGTCGTGACTTCGATCTTTGCCTGACGGCTTTGAGTAAAGTCAACGGTTGTATAGAATAATCACTTTTCTGACTCGTAGGGCACCACCATGCAATACTCCGCCTCAACGCATGCTCGCGGTGGGTGATCCGCGCGGAGTCGTGGTGAGCGCCAACGGAACACCCGCGTACGCAATGGTCGATCGTTTCTCTATGACACGCACATTTCATCGGGCCTCGGACAAGCGTCGTGCGGCAGCTGCCACATCGACGCGCGCATGGATCAACTCTCGTGGGATCTTGGCGATCCATTGGGCACGATGAATCAACGCCACTCGCTTCACACATGTCGCGGTGAAGGCAGCACAGCGTTCGCAATCAGTAACCCCGCGGCGATTGATGCCGCGACCACCAGCGCGCTGACTGCAGTGTTGAGGCCGGCCAGTGTGTCAGTGGCGAAAATGTCTTGGATGCCGCGGAAACCAAGGCTTCCTGGAAGAAGCAGCGCGATTCCTGGAAGGACGATCACAAGTGTTGGTTGTCGGCGAAGGCGCGCGTAGAGGTTGCCAATGATGCCGACGGCAGCGGCTGCAACAACAGGCGCGAATTCAACGCCGATGGTGTCGCGTCCCACCTTTGTGGCGGCGAAACCGATGATGCACGATGCGAACACAAGTGGCGTGCGCTTCGGTTTGCATTGAAACACGATGGAAAGGCCGATGGCGATCGAGACGAGCGCGATGGCGAGCGTCATATCAAACGCTTGTGGCACCAACGACGGAATCACTGGCGTGCCCTCACCTACAAGATGCACGAGCGCAACGCATTTGTCGCCAATGGCCGCGCCCATTCCGACGACGGCGAGTGTCGTGATCGCGCCGATGAGTCGCGCGCTGCCTGACGCAAGATTACGCGTCGAAAGTTCACTCATAGCGGTGGACAATGAGAGGCCTGGCAAGAGCGTGACGAGTCCCGCCAACGACACAACGCGCAGTGACGGATCCATCCCCATCAACATCATCCAGCGCACAATGATCGCCGCGAGAATTGTCGACACGCACGCGCCGCCGAACTCACCAAGCAGTTCGCGCTCGCGTCGACGCGATGCAAACTTGAGCAACACACCGAGTGCAAATCCAACAGGAAGTGCAGCGAGCATCTCGTCGCCATCGCCGCCAAGAAAACGCGCCGCGCCCGCAGAAAACAAGGCGTACGCGATACACAGCGTCAGCGCGCTCGGCTTGTGCAACGACTCCCTCACTCCGCGCAACGCCGCAGTGCCACCAGGCGCATCCAATTCACCGCAGGCCACGCGATCGGCCACGCGATAGGTTCCTTCGAGCAGCGCGAGCTTGGGCGAACCTGGGTCAACACGCAGATTCACCGTGCGTTGATCCTCGCCATCTTCAACAGTGATATTGATCCATGTCGGAAGCGAGAAGATCGCCACACTCATGCCGAGGCGTTGCGCGCAGCTCGTGACCAATCCTTCGAGTTGGTGCGCCGGCGTACCGGCCTCATGCAACATGCGTGCAAGCGTGGCGAGAAATCGGTCGCCAGGTGGATGAACATGATCGTGACTGGCACCGCGACTCGCGCCGTGGCGAATCTCGGCATCGTGCTGCTTCTGCTTGCGCATCGAGAGAATGTACTCAATCTTCGGCCGCGTCAGACTGATGGCACCGCCACCGCGAACGCGTCTGAGCGGACGCTGTTTGGTTAGACTCAACCGATGCTCCTTCGGCGTATATACGATTCCGCGCTCGCACAAGCTTCATATCTCGTTGGCTGTCCAACGACGAAGGAAGCGATCATCATTGATCCGACCTGCGACATCGATCGCTACTTCGATCTTGCCGCGAATGAGGGCTACCGCATCAGCGCGGTTGCAGAAACGCATGTGCACGCGGACTTCGTGAGTGGTGTGTGTGGATTCGTCACGCATCACGCGGTCACTGCGTACATCTCGGCGGAAGGACCTGATTCACCGTGGACCAAGGCGACCACGCTTGCGGCATCGGCGCGCATTGTGCGCATCCACGCGGGCGATTCATTCACTGTTGGCGCGCTCACCTTTACTGCGCGCCACACGCCAGGTCACACGCGCGAGAGTCTGTCCTTTGAACTCGCGCGCGGCGGCGAGACGCGACTGTTGTTCTCTGGCGACTTCTTGTTTGCAGGCGATGTGGGGCGGCCTGATCTCGGCGCGTTTGCAACGGAAGGCATGACGCTGCGTGAAGCGATCGAGCGATTGCGCGAGTCGATTGCGTCGCTCGAAGATCTGCCGAGTGACACGCAAGTGCTGCCTGGTCACGGCGCGGGAAGCGGATACGGCAAGTCGATTTGCAATCTGCCCGCGACGACGATTGGGATTGAGCGCGTGATCAATCGCGCGGTGCGAACCTATGCCGAAGGTGGCGATTTCGAAAGCGTGGTAATGGCGGGCGCGACTGAACCACCTCCATACTTCGCGCGCGTGAAGAAACTCAATGAAGCAGGCGCGCGTTCGTTTGCGGTGTTGCCCCACATCGCTGAACTCGATTGTGAAGCATTCGCACGCTGCGCCACGCGCCCAGAGTTCACCGTCATCGATACGCGGTCGTGGAATGACTATCTCGACGCGCGGCTGCCCTACTCAATCAGCGCGCCGTTTGAGCCGTCGTTTGGTGCAACGGTCGCGAACTATCTTGAAGAAGACGATCGACTCGTGCTCATCACGCCGCGCGCACGCGTTGTGGAAATTGTGCGCTTGTTGCTCCGTGTCGGCGTCGCGCCTGAAAGCATCGAAGGATTCATTGAGCCAGCGGCGGTTTCATTGCTTGCCACAGGTTCGTTTGCGACGGAGGGCGTTGATGAAGTCTCCGCCGCGAAGGCGCACGCGCTGATCGAACGCGGTGAAGTGAGCGTGTTGGATGTGCGCACCTGCCGCGAGTTTTCTGCGGGGCATTTGCCCAGCGCGAAACACATTCCGTTCACGCATCTGCGCTCGCGCGTGCAGGAGCTCGACAACACGCGACCTGTGATTTGCTATTGCCGAGGCGGAGGTCGAAGCGCGCGCGCTGCGGCGTACTTAGCGCGTCACGGCTTGACCGCTCTCAACATGCGCGGTGGATACTGGCCGTATGCGGGCCGTGGATATGCGACTGAAGTGTGAAGCGCCTTGATCACAGGTTGCCGCGCGAGCAAAACGTTGCGTCGAAGTCGAACGCAGCAATGCTCGTCGACTGCGCGATCGGTCGCGTCTGTGTGCACTCGCCGAAAACTGCAATTACTTTGTGGAGTATCCTCTTGAGACCTTGACAGCAATCATCGCGCAGGCAACAGTATCTTCCTGCCGTTTTCCGCTGCGCCGCGTCGCGCAGCCGACAAACGAACCAAGCACAACAAAGGAACGCGCGATGACATGGAACGGAACGGATTACTACGCGACGCTCTTCGTCGCGTCGCAACTGAACCACACACAGAGCGCGCCTAATGCCCGCGAATCGCATGGTTTCCCGCGTTTCGAACGAGTGCCCGCGCCTTGTCACGCCGCACTCGCGCTTCTCTGCGCACTCTCACTCACCGCGTCACTCGCGGCCGATCCACCAGCGCCGCCTCTCGTGCTCACCGCCGACCTCAACAGCGACGGCGTGGCCGAGATCATCACCGCCGCAGAGAATCAATTGACCGTGACGAACGGCCTCACCGGAACCCAACTCGTGCGCTTTCAAGGCGAAGCGCCAGGCGACGGCTTCGGTTCGGTCGCGCTGGTGATTCCCGATGCGAACGGCGATGGCGATCCTGAGTTGCTTGTCGCAGCGCCCGACGCAGGCGCCGTCTACCTCTTCCAATCGCCATGGCTTTCGCCGTGTAGCGATCTCGTGAGTGCGGCGCGTGCTGATGCTGTCGTGCGCGTTCCTGATGCCCATGCTTCGGTGACCGAGTTCGGCGGCACGCTCCGCGCGATGTTCGATGTCGACGGCGACGATCTCGGCGAAGTGCAGATCTCCGCACGCACCATCAACGCGCAAGGCCAACCATCGGTGCGCATCTACATCTTTTCGCCGAGTCGCTCAGAAGTGCTCGTGCAGTTTGATCCGATTGTCGCGACAGCGGATGCGCCCGAAGTGCCAGGCGATGTTGACGGCAACGCGGAAGTCACCAACACGGATCTCGCAGTGATTCTGCAGAATTTCACGCTGCCCGTCCCCACGCGCCAGTCGGGTGATCTCGATGGCGACGGCGTGGTCGGACTCACTGATCTCACCGAAGTCATCACCGAATTCGGCCGCCGCGGCTACGAAGGAATCACTCCACCACCGAACGCAGCGGGAGCAGTGCTGTGCGATCTCGGCAGCGCGGGCGTGGCGTGGGTGACGCCGAGAGCGTCAGCGATGATGAAGATGTTGATCGTGGAAACGCCGGGGTCGGAGGCGCTGGCGATTGAGACGACGCTGGTGCCGAGCTATTTTCCGCACAGGGTTTTTTGTGTCCAGCTGCG
>QWPU01000141.1 GCA_003671065.1 Planctomycetota bacterium
GTTTTCAGAGTCTTTCGCAGGCGAATTCGGACAAGCGCGGAAGTAATCGAGCAATGTCCACGCGCGTTCGCCTTCGCTGCGACCGTCGAAGTGGCGCGAGTAGTTTTCGATGCCGCCGCAAAATCCGGTTTCTTCGATGAGTTCGAGATCGTGCTTGGTGCGCGAGATGAGTCGCTGCGTTTCGAGCAACTTTCCTTCGCTGCGAAGTTGCAGCACGCGCGCGTCGAGTTCCTCACGAATTGCTTTGAGCGCCGCTGCTTTTTGCCCTTCTGGCATGACATGGTGCACAGCAGGAAAGATGTAAGTCTTCGTTTCTTGCGCGAGCACTTCGCCTGTCAAGGGATCGAAGAGTTCGATCGTCTCGACAGTGTCACCGAAGAGATCCACGCGAATCGCGTACTTTTCATAGGCGGGATAGACCTCGATGCAATCGCCGCGCACACGAAAGTTGCCGCGCTCGGGTGCGACCTCGTTGCGCGTGTATTGCATTGCGTTGAGACCGAGTAGGAACGCGCGACGATCAAGCGTGGCACCGCGCGCGACTTCGAGAACCCTGTTGCGATACGCGCTCGGCGAGCCCAGCCCGTAGAGACACGAAACGCTTGACACCACGATCGCGTCGCGGCGCGAAAGTAGTTGACATGTCGCCGCAAGACGCAAGCGATCGAGATCCGCATTGCGCGCTGAGTCTTTCTCGATGTAGATGTCGCGCGCCGGAATGTAGGCTTCCGGCTGGTAGTAATCGAAGTAGCTCACGAAGTAACTCACCGCGTTCTTGGGAAAGAGTTCCTTCATCTCTTCGTAGAGCTGGGCGGCGAGCGTCTTGTTGTGGCTCACGATGAGCGTCGGACGATTCACGCGATTGATGACATTCGCGATGGTGAATGTTTTGCCCGTGCCTGTCGCGCCGAGAAGCACTTGCTGCTTGCGACCGCTGAGTATTCCGTCGGTGAGTTCGTCGATGGCGCGCGGTTGATCACCGAGCGGCTCGTAGGAACTGTGGAGAATGAAAGGAGTTTCGGACATACGCGCGTGAAGGCCGTGTAGGTAGGCCGTGTTGAAAGGTTACGCGCTCGCGATCAACTCACGCACGGGCTTGCGCGCGAGATGGATCACCGCGGGAAGTGCAGCGAGAAGCGCGACGAGGATGAGGATGATTCCACCGACGAGCAGTGGTGCGGTGGGAACCTGTGGCTGGAGCTCAATCCCTGCAAAAACGCGGAGAAAACTCACTTCGATCCACGCGAGTTGAAGCCCGAGCAGCGCGCCAGTGACGATGGCCGCGAGGGCGATCACGATGGTTTCGCCCAACACAAGCGCCACCAGCACGCGTGTGGAAGCGCCGATCGCGCGCAGCACGCCGAACTCACGCGTTCGTGCAGCGATGCCCGCGGCGACCACGCTGCCCACGCCGATCGAAGCGAGTAAGAGCGCGGCGAGCGCAACTGCACTGGTGAGTGCCAGAATCGTGCCACCGATGTCTTCAACAAATCCGCGGATCGCGCGACCGCTTGAGAACACGGCGCCGGGAACTGCGTCACTCAAGGCTTCTGAGAGAATTGTTTCTTGCGCTTCGCTCAAACCGGGCGTGAGTTTCAATTGCATCATGTATGCATCGCGCGTGTCGAAGTGGCGCTCGACTGCTTTGAAATCCATGAACACGCAACTCACTGCTTGTTCCATGTAGATCTGCCGCATGCCGAAAGTTTGCGTGGCGATATCGAGGCCGGCGGCGGTGACGACTCCAACGATTTCAAACTCCGCTTCATGCGCACCTGAACCGAGTCGAAGTTTCGAACCGACGCCAATGTTGCGTGCGATGAGAAACTCTGGTGCGACAAGAATTGCGTCGCCGTCTTCGAGACGCGGAATGGCGTCGCGGGCGTTGCCTTGCAGCCAATCAAGACGATTCAATTCGAGAAATGGTTGTGGATCGAATCCAACACACACGACATTCGATGGACCAATGCCTTCGACGCCGAAGAGTTGTTGACCCGCAACGCGAAGCGGGAGATATCCGATGCGCAGCGCATCGGTGACGCCAGGAAGTGCAGCGATACTCGCTTGTTCGTCCTTCGAGAGACCTGAGGTGCAGAAGACGAATCCATCTGCAAAACGCACGCGTTCGCGCAAGTTGCGGATGACGGCGTCGCCGTTGCTGCGTGTGACGACGAGAATGGAGACGGCCACCATGAGTGCGCCTGCGGTGAAGCCGAAACGCCACGGCATGCGTTGCACGCTGCTACACAGGAGTCCGCGAGGAAGTTGCAACGCGCGCTCGAGCAACGGGCTTGCGAAGCGCGAGATACTGAGCGTGATGGGAACTGCGAAGAGAAACCACGCGATGTGCAGGAGTGGGAGTCCAACGAAGATGTACAGCCAGAAGCGTGTGTTCGCTGAATCGAAGAGCATGAGTGCGCCCCACGCCAACATGCAGGTGCATGCGATGAGCATTGCGAGGACGAGTGTTCTTCTGCGCGGTGTGTGGGAGCGAATCACCAGCGCGGCGAGTGGCGAGATGCGCGCGGCGCGCAGTGCGGGAAAAAGAGCACCGATGAGTCCGCTGGCGATCGCGCCGACGAGCGCGAGCATGACACCGCGTGCGTCGATGGTGACTGATGCGTTCAGTACATCCGCGTAGATCGTGGAGAGCAGTGCGATGATCGCGATGCCAATCGGCACTCCGAGGACCGCACCAACGCAGCCGATGACGCCGCCCGTGATGAGTTGAGCGCCGAAGAGTTGTCCGCGCGTGGCGCCGATCGCTCGCGCGATGCCCATTTCGCGTAACTCTTCGAGGACTGCAGTGGTCATGCCTGTCGCGACAATCGCAACGCACGACAGGAAGGCGATCATGGTCGCCACGAGCGTCATCAGTTCGCTCGCAGCGACTTGCTTGTCGAGGCCTGTGCGTACGCGTTCAGCGGGTTCGCAGAGGATTGGATCGCGCAGGAGCGCCGAGCGTTCTTTGCACCATGATTCAACATCGACTTCGTCAGCGAGCGCGATGGAAATCGATGTGAACTCATCAGGGTGTTTGCTTGCGAGCGCGAGTGTGTCGAGATCGATCTCAATCAGCGCGCGTTGCAACGCGCCCAGCGCAGGCCGTGCATAGACGCCCACGACGGTCACTTCAAGCGGCGTACCGAAACGCGCGATGCGCAAGAGATCGCCAACCTTTGCGTCGAGTTTGCGCGCAGTAGCAGGGTCAAGCACGACTTCGCGCGCGCCTTCAATGCGGCGGCCTTCAGTGATTTCTACTTCGCGAAAGAACGCGTCTTCAGTCGGCATCACGCCGCGTGCTTGAGTCGTCGTGCGTTGGACTGCGGCGCCAGGCGCGCGCGGCGCAAGCGACTCGAGTGTGAGTGAACCGAACAAGCGACCCGCCGCGCGCGTTACGCCGCTCCAAGCGCGCACTTCGTCAAGTAACGCTGCGTCGAATGGCTCGGCATAGCGATGCACAATGCGCGCATCAGTTTCGCCCATCGCGCGCGCGATGGATGCTTCAAGACTTGCTTGCGCCGTGCGAAATCCGCTCGTCACCGCGACGACGAGACTGGCAGAGAGCGCGACGGCGGCGATGAGAGCCGCAGTTCTAGCGCGTCGACCCAGCAAGCTCCTGCGCGCGAAGGGCCAAAGTGCCCGCATCGATGTGCTCCGTGTTGAAGGCACCTGCAACCGTGCCATCGCGCAGCACGATCACGCGTTCGCAGTGTGCTGCGGCGGCGGGGTCGTGGGTCACCATCAAGAGAAGTGTGTTGCGCACGCGCGCGATGTCGGCGAGTAGCGCGAATAAACGCGCGGCCGATGCACTATCGAGATTACCCGTCGGTTCGTCGGCGAGCAGAAGCGGTGGCGCGAAGAAGAGCGCGCGCGCGATGGCAACGCGTTGCTGCTCGCCGCCGCTGAGCGCATCAGGCCGATGATCCGCGCGGTCAATGACGCCGAGATCCTTGAGCAGTTCGCGTCCGCGCCGTTCGCTCGCGCCGCGCGGCTGCGAGTCGAGCAGCGCGGGCAAGATCACATTGTCGAGCGCACTCATCGAAGGCAACAAGTTGAAACTCTGGAAGACAATGCCGATGCTGCGGCGGCGGTAGCGCGTGAGTTCGCGCTCCGTCATCAAGTCGACGCGTTGCCCCGCCACATGCACTTCGCCTGATGTTGGCTGATCGAGCCCCGCGAGAAGATGCAGAAGCGTGCTCTTGCCGCTACCCGACGCACCCATGATGGCGAAGAAGCCTGTGCCGGATATTTCAAGATCAATGCCGCGCAACGCGGCGACCGCTCGAGCGGACGCGCCTGATCCCAGCTCGTAGTTTTTTACGACGCGCTTGCAGATGATGCTCGGTACGGCAGGTTGCATCGGTGTATGACAGAAACTGCGAGTGGTTTGCGTTGCGTCCCACTGGCCACACAAAGTCAGTCGCGTCGCAGTTGAGCAGCGTTCGTGTCAAGAGTGATTAGTGGCCATGCTTCTTGTCGTAGGCAGGTCCATCAAGCAGCGCGAGGATCGCGGAGGTGTCGCTCACTTCGAGTTTCACCAACCAGCCCTTTCCGCATGGATCTGAATTGACTATCGATGGATCCTTCGCGACCTCGTCGTTGACAGCAACGATCTTGCCCGCGCTTGTGGTGTAGATGTCGCTCGAGATCTTCACGCTCTCGACTTCGCCCACGGAGGCGCCCGCGGCTACCGCGGTGCCCACGGACTTCATCCCGATATAGGTGATGTCGGTGAGCTGGTCAGCGGCGTGCTGAGTGATGCCGATGGTGACGGTCGAACCGTTCACTTTGAACCACTCGTGGGTATCGGAAACGCGGCAGTCAGATGGTGTAGACATGGAGTACTCGGAGGGTCGGATGCGGACGTGAATCGGCCGCGGTGAGGGGGCGGATGGTAGCGAAGGGGATGAGCCGCGGTCGCCGCGGATACCGTCGCCGTCACCGCTCCGATCCGCTGCGGCCTTCAATACTTCGATCTGACTTGGTAGACTCAGGGGCCGCGGGTGGATCTCACGCCGCCGATCAGAACCCAACGACCGAAGAAGTTTGTGCAACCAGAAATCCTCCTCACACTTTCGGCGGGGTCCGTGGTTCCGCTGCTTGCGGCCAAAGATCCGCGCCTGACCTCGGTCTACGACATCCCACAATTTGCGGCGACTGACCTGCAGTTGCGAGGGCTCAACCTGCCGACATCGCTCTTGACGGGCTTTGGGGTTCCCGAAATCGAGAAGCTGCGCGACCAGGCTGATCGAGCAGGTTGCCCGATATTGCTGCTGATCGAGGACACGCCGATCGACTTCACTGATCGAGCGGCAGCATGGACGAAATCGCTCGACCGTCTTGGTCGGCTCGGCATTGCCGCAAGTCGCCTTGGCTGTCCGTCGGTTGCGGTTCGCGTTGCAGCGCCCGACACCGATGAAGCCTTTGAAGCCACGACTCTCGGCGTCAAAGTTGCGCTCAAGGCGCTCGATCGGCACGAGATCAATCTGCTGCTCAGTCCGCACGCAGGACTCACCTTCAACCCTTCTCGGCTCACTGATTTGATCAAAAAGATCGGAGGCTTCCGAATCGGAAGTTATCCGAGCTTCGCGCATGCATTTGCGACGGGAGACATTGAGAAGACGCTCCGGAAACTTGCTCCATATGGCTCCTCAATGAGCGCGAGCGTCCGCGGATTCGACAAAGATGGCATTCACGACGGCTATCTTCTTGAGACCTGCGTGGATGCAATCCGAAGCGTTGGATACGCCAATACACTCGCGCTTGATTTTGTTGGTTTGGGAACGACTACGGGGAAAAAGCGCAAGCCTGATGTCATCGCTGAACTGGACATGGCTCGAACAATTCTCGAAGCAAAGACGCTGGAAGAAGAGGTTGGTTTGCTCGGCGAATTAGAAGGCGAAGATTGACGCGAAGCGCGTATGTTTGAAGTCAATGCTTGAACTCGATGCTTTAACTCGAGCCTTGAGCCCAAAAGATACATCTGCAAATCTGGACAACTGCCCTGAATCGTTGAACCCGCGATCTACCTGAGAGGAGGAGCCAATGCTCGTCGTGAACGCCACCGCTACCTTCATCGTCACCATCGACGGACCCGCAGGCACGGGGAAGTCGACCGTTGCGCATCGGCTCGCCAAACGACTCGGCCTTGAGTTTCTCGACACTGGTGCGATGTACCGCGCCGCCGCGCTCGAAGCGCTCGCTCGCAACATCGATCCCGCCGACGGCGAAAGCGTTGCCGCATTGGTTCGCACGCTCGACATCCGATTCGATTGGCTGCGCGATCCACCTGAACTTCTTGTGAACGGTCGTGCCGTGGGCGATGCGATTCGCACTGAACGCGTCACTCGCGCGGTCACGCCGGTCGCTTCGAACCCAGTCGTCCGTACGGCCATGGTTGAAGCGCAACGGCGCATTGCTGCGGCGCATCGACGGCTTGTGACGGAAGGGCGCGACCAAGGCTCAATCGTCTTTCCTGATGCGGATGTGCGCATTTATCTCGATGCGCGTGCGGACATTCGCGCGCGTCGTCGCGTCGAGCAATTGCGCATGAAGGGAATCGAAACGACAGAAGCGGAGATTCTCGCGCAGATCATTCACCGCGATCAGTCTGATTCAACACGACGCGATGGACCACTCGTGGTTCCTGACGGCGCCGATGTGCTGGACACGAGTGACATCGACATCGACGATGTGATTGATCGCTTGGAAGACATCGTGCGTTTGCGCGCGAGTGCAGCACTTGCTCGCGATGGCAGTGATGAGCTGATGAATGATCCGTCAGATGATCCGTCAGATGATCCGACTGATCGCGACGCCGACGATGACGATCGCGATCTGCGGGTGGCGCGCAGGTGAGTCCGATTCCGAATTCCTTTGCCTTCCGCAGGCGCGTGCCCGGTCGGTCGTTCATCCGCGTTGCGTGGTGGGACTTTTGCGCCTTTCTCTGTTGGTCGATGCTGAAAGTCTGCTACCGACTGCGGAGACTTCACCGCGAACGCGTGCCAAAAACTGGCGCACTGTTGGTGATCTCAAACCATCAATCATTTCTCGATCCGATGGTCAACGGCGTCACCGTGTGGGATCGCCAATTCACCGCGCTTGCGAAAGAGTCGCTGTTTGTCGCGCCTTTTGGCTGGATTTTGCGTTCAGTCAGCGCGCGACCAATTCGTCGTGAAGGCGGTGATCTTGAAGCGATGAAGATGGCCATCAGCGAACTCGAAGCGGGTCGCGTCGTCATTATGTATCCCGAAGGCACTCGTTCGCCCGACGGTTCGCTGCAGGATTTCAAGCGCGGTGTGCTCTTGCTCATCAAGCGCGTGAAGCCAACAGTTCTTCCGATGGGCGTGACTGGAACATTCGCCGCGTGGCCGAAGGGACAAAAATTTCCGCACGCGCGAGGCCGAGTCGTTTGCCTCTGCGGCGAGCCGATCTCAGGCGAAGCACTCGCGAAACTCAGCAGCGAAGAAGCGCTTGCCGTGATGCGCGATGCAGTCGAAAAACTTCACGCAGAAGCAGTCGTCGAACACACCGCATGGGTGGCAGGTGCTCGATGAACGCGCCGCGTCTTGAGTTGCGAGCGGCCGCGTGCGAACTCGCTGCCTTGCTTGTAAGGGCTGGTTACGAAGCGTTTTTCGCAGGTGGTTGCGTGCGCGACCATCTCCTTCACATCACGCCGCGCGACTACGACATCGCCACCAACGCAACGCCCGAGCAACTCCGCGTCCTCTTTCCAAAGGCGCGCGGAGTCGGTGAAGTGTTCGGCGTCATGCTCGTGCGTCACGCAGGTCATGTCATTGAAGTCTCGACATTTCGCGAGGACGGCGACTATCAAGATGGCCGCAGACCTGTAGCCGTTCGCTTCGTAGATGCAGCAAGCGATGCGCATCGTCGCGACTTCACCATCAACGGAATCTTCCAGCGCCCCGACACGGGCGAGA
>QWPU01000142.1 GCA_003671065.1 Planctomycetota bacterium
CGGAACAGCAGCGCGTCGAGGTAAGGGCCATCGCGAAATGCCGCTGTTTCAGCCGCGCGCCACACTGGCGATCTGATGTCGCCCCCCGCTTCCTTCATCGCAGCAAAGCCACGCAAGTCTGTCCGCAAGTCCATCGATGCTGCCGTGTCGACGGAAGTTTCCCCAATCGGTGGCAGTTCGAACCACTCAGGATACGTTGATCCGATGTAGCCCAACACGCTTCCAGCGATCGTGAGGAACACGAGCACTCCGACGATGACCGCGATCGCGCGCAGGAGCGCCTTTGCCGAAAGCGTTGCGGCCGCGAGCACGATCACACCGAGGATGGCATAGAGCGTCAAGATGTCGCCATACCAAATCAGTGTTCCGTGGAGCACGCCGATGAAGAACAGTACGCCCAATCGGCGCGCGCCAAACGACCAGCGGCTCTGACCCGCGCGGACCAAGCGATCCACTTGCATGGCGATTCCGAAGCCAAAAAGCAGCGAAAACAACGACATGCACTTGTAGGTGCAGAAGAACTCAACGAAGGACCACGCCGCGAAGTCGGTGTAGGTTGGCGTCAATCCGACAGGTATTTCTTCGGGATACAACGCGACCGCGAGCGTTCCAAAAAAGAAGCGCGCGTTCACGAGCAAGATCCCAAGCAGCGCAAGACCTCGGGCGATGTCAACCGCGCGAATGCGTTCGGAGGACGCGATAGGCGCAAGCACGCTCGGCGCGTTGCTCATCGTGTTGGTCATGCGCGCAGCCTAACAGTGATTCAACGCGAGTTGCGGTTCGATCGCATATTGAGTTAGGCTACAAGCAGTTCGGACAACACTGTTGCACCACCAGAGGAAAATTCATGTCAACCTTCTCAACACCACCGTCAGCCAACATTGAAAGCAAGCGCGTCGTCTGCGGCGTCCTCGCGATCGTCCTGAGCGGCCTTGGCATTCACCGTTTCATTCTTGGTGATGTCGTAGGCGGAATACTTCGCATCCTGATTACGCTTGCGACATGCGGCGTAGGAAGTCTGCTCGGTTTCATCGAAGGCATCATCTATCTCACGAAGTCTGATGCCGACTTCATCGCGATCTATCAGATCGGCAAGAAGAGTTGGTTCTAAGCGACGCGGATAGCCGCGCGCTCAAACCATGATTTGTCGAATCGGCTGTGCGCCTTCAACGCCGACGAGTTTCTGATCGAGCCCCGCGTAGAAATACGACAAGTGATTCGGATCAAGCCCAAGGCATGACAGCGCAGTCGCGTGCAGATGTTTCACATGGAATCGTTCGCCGACGCCGATCGAACCGAGTTCATCGGTCTCGCCGATCGTCGTCCCGCCCTTGATTCCGCCGCCTGCCATCCACATGGTGAATCCGTAACTGTTGTGATCGCGCCCCGTGCCGCTCGCGTATTCCGCCGTCGGCTGACGACCGAACTCGCCGCCCCAAATCACGAGCGTTTCCTCGAGTAATCCGCGGCGTTTGAGATCTTTGAGTAATCCCGCGATTGGCTTATCACTGCGACCAGCGTGAAAATCGTGATTGGTCTTGAGGTCGCCATGCGCATCCCACGACTCGTCGTTGTGGCCGCCACCTGAGTAGATCTGCACGAAGCGCACGCCGCGTTCAACAAGGCGACGCGCAAGCAAGCACTTCTCGCCAAACTCGCGTGTTTGTTCTTGATCGCAACCGTAAAGCTCTTTCGTCTCTTTCGATTCAAGACTCATGTCGACCGCTTCAGGCGCGGTTGATTGCATGCGATACGCCAACTCGTAACTCTCGATGCGACTCTCAAGTTCACTGTTGCCACTGCGTAGCAACGCATGACGCGAGTTCCACAACTTCATGCGATCAAGCATCGAACGCTGCAAGCGTTCAGTGCGACCTTGTGGATTCGCGAGGTCAAGAATCGGCGGACCTTCGCCGCGCAACACCGTGCCTTGATACATCGCGGGCATGTAACCGCTCGACCAATTCTTCGCGCCCGAGATAGGTCCGCCCGCAGAATCAAGCATCACCACAAAGCCAGGCAAGTTCTGATTCACCGTGCCAAGGCCGTAGTTCACCCAACTTCCGATGGCGGGACCACCGAGCAACTTGCCCGAATTCATCATCAACATCGCCGAGCCGTGAATCGGACTGTCGGCATACATGCTCTTGATAAACGAGATGTCGTCGACGCAGGTTGCGATATGCGGAAAGAGATCGCTTACATACGCGCCACATTCGCCGTAGCGACGGAACTTCCACTTCGGTCCAACCACACGGCCTTCGCTCTTGTCGCCGCCGCGCCCTTTGGTCTTCACTTGAATGGTTTGGCCGTCATACTTGTAAAGATCGGGCTTGTAATCGAAGGTATCGATGTGACTCGGTCCGCCGTAGCAGAAGAAGAAGATCACACTCTTCGCTTTGCCTGGAAGCATCGCGGGCTTTGCGCTTAATGGAGTTGTCTGGGGAAGTAACAACGGCGTCGCACCATCAAATGCCATCGCTTGCCGCGACAAAAAGCCATCTTTCGACAACATTCCTGCGAGCGCGACGGAAGTGAACGCACCGCCTGCTTGCCAGAGAAACTCTCGACGAGTGCGGCCGCAGAATGTGTTGTGAGGAAGTTCGTGTTCGTGCATGTCAGACTCGCTGTCGATCCATGATCAATCCATGATCAATCCATGATCAGTCAATGTACAGAAACTCGTTGAGATTAAAGAGCACGAGGCACACACTGTCGAGCGCCTGCGACGGCGTGAGTGACTCGGTTGCTTGAAGATCACTCATGAACGCAAGCGCTTCATCGACTTCACTCATTGGAGGCACGCGTCCGCTAGTCAATCGTCGCGCGAGAATCACTTGTGCGCGCGGATCATTCGGACACGCCTGCTCCACGCGACGCGCGAGTTGCGCAGACAACTCGTTGGTCAGATCGCCGTTGAGCATCGAGAGTGATTGCGTTGGCACAACGGTCGCGAAACGCTGGGGACACGGATTGTCGAGATCCGCAAGATCGAAGGCGGTGAGCAGCGGATGCTGTATCGAGCGCTTCAGTTTGATGTAGAGACTACGGCGCGTCCACGACTCACGACTCGTCAGCGGCCACACTTCGGTGGGACGCGAACTCGTCGCGAGCACTTCATCAGGTAACGGCGGCAAGACAGGTCCGCCGCCTGTTTCACGATTGAGCGTGCCGTTGGCAACTAACATGGAATCGCGCAATTCTTCGGCACTCACGCGACGCATGCGAAAGCGTGTGAGCAAGTCATTCGGCGCGTCCTTCGCGAGGGCCTCCGCATTTCCAACGCTCGACATCCGATACGCCGCGCTGCTCATGATCAGACGATGAAGCTGCTTCACGCTTCCATCGTGCTCAAGCAATGTGCTCGCAAGAAAATCAAGCAGCGCTGGATTTGTCGCTGGCTCGCCGAGACGACCGAAGTCATTCGGTGTCGGTGCGATCGCCGCGTTGAAGTGATGTTGCCACACACGATTCGCCATCGTGCGCCAAGCGAGAGCGTTGCGCGGATCCGTGATCCAATTCGCAAGCGCCAAGCGTCTACCGCTCGACTCACCATGCGAGGGCTTGACCACTTCCATCGGCGCGCATCGCGCAGCAACGAGCGGCACATTGGGTTGCACGACTTCACCGAGCGCATGAGGACTTCCGCGCGCCATCACCTGCGTGACATTGGGTTGTGGAAGTTCGCGCACGCTCAGCACGGTTTCGCCTTTGAAATCAGGCGGTCGAATCACTGCAAGTTGCGCGCGAAGTTCGTCGTAGTGCTTCGCCGCATCCGCGCCGTCGCGTGCTTCAATCAAATCGTGCGTCGCAGTCCTCGGCGCCAATCCGTACGCCATTTCAAGCAGCGTCTCTTCACTCAACACGCGGTCATAGAAGCGCACTTCATCGATATCGCCCGTGAACGCGCCGTAGCCAGGAAGCATTCCGCCGATGGAAATCGTGCGTGGCTTGGTGAGACCCTCAGTCGAACCGCGCGCGCGATCAACCACGGCGCCATCGATGCAGAGTTGAATGTCGCCGCTCGAACGCTCGCGCGTGAATGCGACGTGATGCCACTTGCCATCGTTGTGGCCTGGTCCTGAAGAAATGAAAGTCTCGGGATCACCCGTGCCTGCAGCGATGTAGCCGTGCGCGATGTGCGACACACCGAAATCGCGGGTGATGCCAGACACTTCGCCATCAACGAGACCTTCTCCTCGAAACCATCGACGATCCGTGTCGCTGCCACCTCCAAGATCGGTCGTACGAAAGAAGAATGAGATAGTGAAATCGTCGCCAATCATGCGCTCGATTTCAACGCGATCATCGCCACCATCGAAGTGAAACGCGTTGCCGATGCGGCCTTCTGCGGCGAAACCTGCATCGCGAATAGTGGCGCTTTTGCCGCTACTCACCGCGTTTACAGCAGTCGCACTCTTCGCATCTTCGAATGCGAGGTGCGCGACCAGACCTTCACTCGGCGCGACATCAGCAAACGCGCTTGACGCTTCAATCGCGCTCGAATTGCTCGGCGTTTCAAACGCACGCAACGCTTCAACAATCGTTGCGCGCTTCGCGTGATAGGCCGCGATGTCTACTTCAGGATCCGCGATTCCAAAGTCTCTGCGCACCATGCGCAGCACATTCTCCGCCTCGATCCCGTTGCCTGCGCTCTCTTTGTAAGGCGCAACACCTGCAAACCATGCGGAAAACTCGTAGTACTCCTTCTGCCGAATCGGATCACCTTTGTGATCGTGACAACGCGCGCAGCCCAGCGACATGCCGAGAAATGTGCGCGCAGTCGTATCAACAATGCCATCGCGATCATCCGCAAGCGTCTGCGCGAGATCAGGCACTTCGTCGTCCCACAAACCAAGTCGATAGAAACCAGTCGCGACGAGCGAATCGAATGTGCGATCAGGAATTTCATCACCCGCCAATTGCGCGCGAACAAACGACGCGTACGGCATGTCGTCATTGAACGCGCGCACCACGAAATCGCGGTACTTCCACGCGGCTTCCTTGTCGCTATCGCGCTCGAATCCGTTGGTGTCCGCATAGCGCACGAGATCGAGCCAATGCCGCGCCCACTTCTCACCATAGTGCGGACTCGCGAGCAATCGATCGATGACTCGCTCGAACGCGTCGGGCGCGCTGTCGGCGACAAACGCATCGATCTCCTCGAGTAAAGGTGGAAGCCCCGTGAGATCAAACGACGCTCGGCGAATGAGTGCGATGCGATCAGCTTCGACCGCGGGGATCAATCCTTTCGCTTCCATCGGCGCAAGCACAAAGGCATCGATCTCGTTGCGGCACCACGCGCGGTCGTCTACTGCTGGCAGCGCGGGCTTTACTAATACGGTGTACGCCCACCATGAATCACGCGCAGCGTTGGCGCGCGCGATCACAATTTCTTCTGTCGTAGAAACTTTCGGCGGAGCACCCGCAAGCAACACCGCGGCCGCAAGGCTCGAGAACGCCAGACAAATCACTCGAAGGGAACCGCGCGCGTGCATGTGTTCAAGGTATACGCCGCTCGAGCATTGCTTGGCGATGAACCTCTCGCTTCTTCAAAAAAGTATGATGCAAGTTGGGTCGCGCGGTGGAATTATCCAGCGTCCTTGTAGTCGCTCAGTATCTTGCCTCCTGACATCCGCTCAGTTCAGATCCTCTGACGAAACACTTCTCATGCACACTCGACACATCCGCGCGCTTGCCTCCCTGCCCTCGCACACCACACTTGTCTGGGCATCGATGCGCAACGCACTCCTGTGCGCGCGACGATCGGTTCCGTCGCTTGCCGCGATGAGCCTGATCGCGACGACTTCGACGGGTTGCCTCGCCGTCGGCGGCAGCAAGCACAGTGAGTCGCCGACGCTTGGAAAGCAATTGCTCGACCTCAAAACTGCCCTCGACAGCGGCGCGGTGACTGAGCAGGAATATGCGGCAGAGAAGGCAAAAATGCTTCAGCAACCAGCGCCCGCCGCGCCGACTGGTTGACGATTTTCGTGCAACTTGACTCTTCGGGCGCAGAGAAGCGCCTCTATTCGTGTACTTCCTCTTGGTAAGAGATTTCCGGATCCAACTTCAGGAGTCCGCGCGGTCGTTGCGCACGGTCGTCTGAGCCACTCACCTTGGGTTCCCTCCGGACTGTTCGGCAACAGGAGTACGACATGATTTCGAAAATGAAGAGGGCCTCAACGGCCAAGGCTGTGTCTTTGACTTTGATCGTCGCAGCGACCGCATTTGCGGATGGTCCAGCCCTGAACCTCGCGCTCACCAGTGGCATTGTGGTCGGCGCGATGATGGATGGATGTCTGCTCGGCGCATAGATCGGCAGAAGCGTCACCGACGCCAACTTCAATGGCAGCGCGTCACTGTCAATTTACTTTTCGAATCCGCTCTTCTGGCGTGGCATCGATTACAGCGCGCCTTCACAATCGCAACTCGCAACGCTCATCAACGCGCCATTCATCGGTGGTACCGCGTCGGTTGGTCCCGCATCGATTGGATTGCCTGGACCAAGTGTGGAATGTGCAGCGTTTGCGAGTTTTGCGTTGAGCGGATTGCTCGTGCGTCGGCGACGGCGCTAGGCGCGCACACTCGCAACACTCATCGTCCACACTCACCCTTCGTCGATCACTCGACGGAGGGTTTGTGCAAACAGTTCGAGATGAATTGGCTTTCGCAAGACCGCCGACATCCCCGCTTCAATGGCGCTTGTTTCCGTCTTCGGATCACTAAATCCCGTGCAACACACAATGCGCAGATGCGGCCGAAGGCGCTTTGATTCGCGTGCAAGTTGAATGCCATTCATCTCTGGCATGGTGAGATCGGTCAGCAGCAGCGAGATGATTTTTGTCGGGTCCGCAAGAATCGCTACCGCGTCGAGCGCGCGCGAGCATGCAATCACTTGATACCCAATGCTCTCGAGCATTTGCTGGCCGACCTCAAGCACTACTGCGTCGTCATCCACAAACAGCACGCATTCACCGAGATTCGCCTCGTGAATCGGCGACGCCGCGAGAGTGCCGCCGAACTCCTCGACACGCGCGGTATCAACGATCGGCAAGACGATCACAAATCGCGAGCCGCGACCAGGCGCGCTGTCCACGGTGATATGCCCATCCATCTCCGTGACAATGCGATGCACGACGCTGAGTCCCAGCCCCACGAGAGGTCGTTCTCCGGAGGCGCGCTGCCCTTCGTCGTACGACTCTCCGCCCACATACGGCTCGAACAAATGCTCGCGCATGACGGCGTCGATTCCGGCGCCATCATCTTGCACAACGACTTTGATCACGCGCTGTCCTGCTCGATACTCGCTCACGACTTCAATGAAGATAGTGCCGAGGTGGAGAAGTGTTTCGGTCTCACTTGTCGCGTGATCACGCGTGCGATAATTGCTTTGAATCGCAGAAATCGCGTTCGTGGCAAGGTTCATCAACGCTTGGTGAAATGAGCCTGCGTCGCCAAGCACCGTGCCAACATCGACATCGATGGCGGTTTTAATCGTGATGCCTTGCGCCGCCGAACTACGAAGGATGTTCGCGATGCCAATCGCGACTTCCGCAACGGGCACGAGCTCAAGCACTCGCTCGCGTCGCTGTGAAATCACCAGCACTTGCTGCACCAATTCACCGAGCGCGCGCGCCGCATGTTGCATGTCATGCAACATATGCTTCGAACGCTCATCAATCGCAGGACTGCTCTCAAGCAATTCGGTGTAGAGCAAGATCGGCCAGAGCCGATTGTTGACATCGTGCGCGATGCACGAAGCCAGCATTCCCACTGCGTCGACTTTTTGTCGTTGCCGCATGGACTCATCAACTCGATCACGCGTCATGACGGCGCCGCATGTTTGCGCGAAGCTGCGCAACACTGCGAGATCGCTTCGCGTCAA
>QWPU01000143.1 GCA_003671065.1 Planctomycetota bacterium
TTCTTGCTCGATCAATTCGCCACCAGTTTCGCGCAAGCTGATGAAGTGATCGTGCCGCAGATCTACTTTGTGCGCGACAGCGAAGTTGAGAAGACCCGCGTTTCAGCGCAGGATCTCGTCGACAAACTCATGGAGAAGGGCACGACCGCCACGCACATTGGAAGCTTCGATGGCATCGTTGAGTATCTCGAAGCGAATTGCCTCGATATGGATCTTGTTGTCACGATGGGTGCTGGACCAGTGAATCGCATCGCGAAAGATTTTCTTCGTCGCGGCGGCGCGAATTCGCGATTGACCAAGGCCATGGGTGGTCAGGCCATGGGTGATCAAGCAAGTATCACCTCCGAGGCGGTGGCATGACCGTGAAGAGCCCGTCGAGCCTGTATTCCGATCTCGATGTGCGCGTCGAACTTGATGCGCCTCTCGCGCCACTCACTTGGTTTGCGATTGGTGGACGCGCGGATGCGTTGGTGCATCCCAACACGATTGAAGCGTTGCAAACGCTTTCAAAACGCTGCCATCGCGATGGAGTGCCGCTGCGCGTGCTTGGATCGGGCGCGAATCTGCTGGTCGATGATGATGGCGTCGATGGCGTGGTCGTCTTGCTTGATAGTCCAGCATTCAAAGCAGTCGAGTTCAACGCGAGCGGTCACCTTGAGCGCATGCGTGCGTGGGGCGGCGCGTCGATGGAGAAGCTCGTGATGGAATGCTCGCGTCGAGGGCTCAAAGGTCTCGAGCAGATGGCGGGTATTCCTGCGTCGATCGGTGGCGCGATTCGCATGAACGCGGGCGGAAAGTTTGGTGCGGTCGGTGACGCTGTGGATGCGGTCGCGCTCGTCACACCTGAAGGCGAACTCTCGATTTTCTCGCGTGAAAGCCTGCGCTTTGACTATCGACACACCAATATCCCGCGAGGCATCGTCGCGTGGACATCGTTCAAAGTCACGCCCGACGACGCCGTTGAGTGCCGTGCGCGTGTGCGTGAAATCTTCACATACAAAAAATCAACGCAGCCGCTTTCGGCGTCAAGCGCTGGATGCATGTTTCGCAATCCGACACTCGCAGATGGAACGCGTGAGAGCGCTGGTCGCCTCATTGATCTCGCTGGCATGAAGGGCGCGCGCGTTGGCGGCGCGTTTGTAAGCACTGCGCACGGAAACTTTCTTGCCGTTGATCCTGGCGCGCGCAGCGATGATCTTCGCGCGCTCGTTGACATGGTGCGTGACGCGGTTGCCACGCGTCAAGGCGTTGAACTTGTCACCGAAGTGGTCTTCTGGCGCCGCGGCGAAGACGCGTAAAGCACGAACACACGACTCACTCCTCATTGAAGTTGTCACGATGAACCTCCCTCGATCAACATCCCTCCCGCGCGTCCTCGTCCTCATGGGTGGTCCCGATGCCGAACGCGAAGTCAGCATCATGTCGGGCACTGAAGTTGCGCGCGCACTCACTGTGAGCGGCGCGTTTGAAGTGATCGCGCTCACTGTTGACAAGCCAACAGCCGCCGAACTTCTCGCGCACACGCCCGATGTGATCTATCCCGTGTTGCATGGACCGTGGGGTGAAGGCGGACCTCTCCAAGAGATTCTTGAAACGATTTCGGCGTCACGCGGCATCGGTTATGTCGGACCAAAGCCTCGCGCGGCTGCGATTGCGATGGACAAGATTGCAACGAAGGCGTTCGCGTCGCAAGTCGGTGTGCGCACGCCGCGCGCGCGACAGATCCAACGAAATGATGGAATCGATCTCGCACGCGAACTCGGCGCGCCACTTGTGCTCAAGCCTTCCAACGATGGATCAAGCGTGGACTTGCGGATTTGCCGCAGCAATGAAGAGATTGCAGAAGCACGCGCGCACCTTGAAATGAAGCGCGAGTTCCTCATGGCGGAAGAGTTCATCAAGGGTCGCGAAATGACCGTCGGCATCGTCAACGGTCAAGTGCTGCCGATTATCGAAATCATTCCTGCGGTTGAGTACTACGACTATCAAGCGAAGTATTTCCGCGACGACACACGCTATGTGCTTGACCCTGCGCTCGACGAACGCGTCGCGCATGAAATGCGCAGCGCAACGCACGCGATCTTCACGACGCTTGGGCTGCGTGATGTCGCTCGCGCGGACTTCATGGTTGATGAACGCGGCGCGTGGTTTCTTGAAATCAACACCGCGCCTGGAATGACCACACACTCACTCATCCCGATGGCATCGCGTCATCGTGGTGTTGACATGCCGCAACTCTGCGCTGATCTCGTGCATGCCGCGCTGGCGCGCACGCGTAAGCCGATCACCGCCGCGATCTCGTAACTCTCGCCTCGTACACCCCCGTCGCTTTCCCTCTGTCTTCGCTCGCATTGCTACTTTCTTGAGACCTCCATGGCACGATCTAGCCGCAAAAAAATATTCTCCCTCGCCGATCGCTTCGATGCGCTTCGCGCGCGACTCATGACCAGCAACGAAAAGATCTCTTCGATCATCGCTGGCATCGTCCTCGTCGCACTCATCGGATTCGTGTGGTGGAGCGTGCCTCGGCTTCACGATCGATTGCGTGAGCAAAGCATCGCAACGATCATGCCAGGCAACGGTCGTGTGAGTTACGCGCAATGCCCAACATGGTTTGATGAGACGCGACAAACGCAAGTGTCGACGCGCGTAGCCAACGCAGTTGGTGAACTCTCAACCATCGATCAGACGCGTCTGAGTCGTGCACGCGATGCAATGCTTTCCACTGGATGGTTCGATGAAATAACGCAGATCAGCCTTGCTGACGGCGGCGGTTTCTTGGTCGAAGCAACATTCCTTCGTCCATTTGCAATCGTGCGTCATGGTGATTTCGATTTCCTCGTCACGCCTGAAGGTCGACTCATGCCGATGGATTGGCCCGCAGGTCATCGCCCCGCGTCGCCGCATTATGTTGCGCTGCTTGGCGCAACGAACTCTGCGCCTGCTGCTACTGGCGACGCGTGGAAAGGCACCGATGTTGCCGCTGGTTTGGAACTCGCGCGCGCAATTGCGTCGCAAGAATGGTTTCCACTTGTGAGCGGTATTGAACTCTCGCGCTACCAAAGCGAGAACGCACTTGTCTTGGTGACGCGCGATGGTGGTCATGTGATTTGGGGTCGCGCTCCAGATGATCGCTCGGTTGCTGAAGTGCCGACTGAAACGAAGATCAGCACGCTTGACTATCTCTATCGCTCGACTCAACGCATCGATAGTGGCGGCGGTCGCACGCTTGATTTGCGCGGTGATCTTGTGACCGTCCGAGCAGACAACTAAGCGCGAACTACTCTGCGTGCGCGAAAGCTCTCAACGCGTGACAGAACCAACCACCACGCCCTTCTTCATTCCGCGCGGCTTGGTGATGCTCACTGCCGGATGGGTGTTTCTCTCGTGGATTTGGCTGTTTGGGCTCACACCACCTGTGCAAGCACAAGCGGCAAGCTACGCGCCTTCGATTCGCCTGCTCTTCGCAAGTATCGGTGTAGGCATCGGTGTCGCGTGGCCGCTGCTGCGTCTATCAGGACGCGCGTCGAGCGCTCCGATTGCTCAGTGCACATGTGATGCACTCGCAGTGACGGTCATCTTGCAAGTCGTCATCTGGCCACTTCGGCTTGTGACGAATTGGACGCTCACGCGGACACTCGTGCTCGATGCCGCGATCACACTGTCGATCATCACTATCGCTTCAGTACTCTCACTCGCGCTTGCCACGCAGCGCGAACGCACGCGATCGTGGACGATGGGTGCGCTCAGTATTGCGGCGCTTGGACCGAGCCTCATCACGCTGCTCACAGGGCTCGACGCGCCTGGCGCGGCAAGTGCATTCAGTGTGCCTTCGCTGCTCGCGCTGTTGGCGGGGAGCACACCTCTTGACCCACCGAGTGCAGAGTTACTCGTCGTGAAGGTCGCGCTCGGCATCACTGTTTTTGGGCTTCTTTGCGCGGGAATTTCGCACTTTGTTCGGCAGTCGCGTCGCGCGCATCTTGTGCACTCGACTGATTGAGCCTAATCCGTTATGGTGCGCACGCCGACGCGGGAGCCACCTCCCGCGTCGGCCGTTTTCACGGTCATCAGCGTTGCTTCACGCAGCGCGACATGCACCGCTGCCGTCATTCTTTTTATCTTGTTTTCTGTGTCTGGAAAGTGCTATGGACTTCATCACCGCCGACGAAAAAATCGCGCTCGCAACTCTCTTGACTGAGCTGCGCGCTGCAGACAAGGTGCTCATCCAACGCATCGCGGAAGCGCGCGCGCTCGGTGACCTTCGAGAGAACGCTGAATATCACGCGTCTCGTGAAGACAAGGCCATGAATGACGCGAAGATCAAGCAGATCGAAGGACGAATCGCCAACGCACAAGTCGCAGACTCGAGCGGACTTCCTGACGACATGGTGTTCGTCGGTGCAACGGTTCGTCTGCGCGATGAAGCACGCGGCAAGACTGATCTCTTCCGCTTGGTGGGACAAGCAACTGGCCGCCTCGACCTTGACTACATCGAGGTCACGACCACAAGCCCGATGGGCATGTCTCTGATGAAAGCGCGTGTAGGCGAAGTCGTTCGCGTGGATCTTCCGCGCGGAGAGAAGCACTTCACCATCGTTGAGATTGTCTGACGCAGTTGATCAGCGCGGCTTCTCGTCGCGTGGCTTCTAGTCGCGTGGCTTCTCGTCGAGTGGATGATCGACAAACACCCGCTCACCGCGCACCGCCGTTCGTTCAACTACGACTCCATCAGGAAAGATCACCTTGATGGCGATCGCATCGACGCCTTGCGCAAGCCCGAAATAGGCTTCGGGCGCATTGTTCGATTGAAACGGCCCGCCACCGACCATCCACCGCCGCTGGGTGATTCGTTTGTCGCTCGCGCCTGATTGCACTTGGATTTCAGCACCAATGGCGTGACGATTCCCAATACCAGCACGCGTATCTCGCGGCACAACCACGAGCCAGTCTTTCTCGGTGGCATCGTGATCATTGCGGATGACCCGCAACGGTTCGTTGAGTCCAGCAATAACGAAGTCAACATCACCGTCATGATCGAAGTCCGCAAAGACCGCGCTGCGATCAACATGCGGCTCCATCATCCACGCGCCCGCGCTGGTTACTGGTTCAAAGCGTCCACCAACGCGCTCCATGAGAAGTGGACGCTGCGGATACTCCGAATCCATCTGCAATTTTGTCGCTTGCGGATAGACATGACCATTCACAACAAGCAGATCTTCATCGGCGTCGTGATCGAAGTCGAAGAAGCCAGCGCCCCAACCGCAGAGTGGACGACTGATCGCACCGAGACCAAACTGATTGGTGCGATCGTCAAAACTTCGGCCGTCAAGATTGAGATGCAGCGTGTTGGTATCGCTGGAGAAATTCGTCGTGAAGACATCAGGTCGACCGTTGCCATCGACATCACTGATCGCAATGCCCATCGTCGCTTGTTCGCTACCCGAGCCGTTGACGGCGATGCCGCTGCGCAGACCGTTGTCGATGTAGGACCACGATTTCAGAGGTGAATCACGATCAATCTTCGCGGTGAATAGATTGTTCGCTTGCGAATCATTGCCAACGAAGATGTCCGTACGACCGTCACCTGTGAAATCTAGAATCGCAAGGTTGAGTCCATATCGATTCGGCACAACGACTTCCTCACCAAGCGCATTGCGCGAGGTCACGATGCCGCAGTCATCACTGCGATCAACGAAAGTTCCAGCGCCCACGGCTTCATACACCGTGTCACGAGCCCCGCCGTAGCCGAACGGTCCCGCCAGCACTGGTTGACCTTTGAAGAGCGTCGGCGGCAGCGGAGCAGCTGGGTCGAAGTCAACATAATTGCACACGTACAAATCAAGATCGCCATCCCCATCGAGATCCGCAAACGCTGCACTCGTCGACCAGCGGTCATCGTGAATACCCGAGCGTTGCGTGATGTCCTCGAACGCGCCGTCGCCGTTGTTGCGCAACAACACATCCGCGCCGTAGCACGCGATGAAGATGTCGTCGAAGCCATCCGCGTCAACATCACCAACCGTCGCACCGAAACTCCAACCGCGATGCGTGATGCCGCTGAGCGCAGTGACATCGGTGAATGTCATCGCGCCATCATTGCGAAAGAGTCGCGCGCCTGGACCCTGGGTTGGATCGGCAAGCGTCGCGCCGTTTGGAACGAAGATATCGAGGTCATCATCGTTGTCGTAGTCAATGAGCGCCAGACCGCCGCCTTTGACTTCGAGAATTTGCGTTGAAGGCGTACCACCACTCGTCGGCGTGAAGTGCACGCCCGAAGTCGCAGTGACATCGCTGAAGCGGAGATTGCTCGAGGGGCGTGACGCGGGCTGCGGAGTTTGCGCCATGCTTAATGCGCACAGACAGCCGAGCGTGAGCGAACCAACAACATGACGCGACAACGAATTCATCGCGCGCATCAAGCAGGATCCTTCGCTGCAGGGCTGGGCGCTGTTGATGCGTCTTTCGGCGTATCGACCACGGGTTGTTGCGCGCTGCGTCGACCGAGCGCTTCAAGAATGCGTTGCTCATTCGCGCGCGCGGCGTCGGCTTCTTTGCTCTTGCCTTGACGGTCATAGACGCGCGCAAGTTTGGACCATGTCTCGTGTTGCAATGCGTGCGCTTTCACGGCTGAATCAAGCAGTTTTTCGGCGCCGGCCACATCATCGCGTCGCAGTGCCAGATCAGCCATCCGCACCAACACGCGGGCTTGATCCTGCGGTTTCGGCGTTGGCTTTGTAAATCCGTCCAAGGCCTTCGCGTACAACAAATCCGCGTCTTCAAGTCGATCCTCAGCAAACGCAACGAGCCCGAGTCCAAATGTCGAATCAGGCTCATTGGGCGTGAGCGCAAGATGCGCTTCGAACGCAGCCTTTGCCTCAGTCATCTCACCGAGATGAAAGCAACACCACCCGAGGAAATGTGCGGCATGTTTGCGTTCGGGAAACGGTTGCTTCGAGTCGCGCGCGCGAATGAGCGCAGGCTTTGCTTCTTGGTAACGCTTCGCTTTGGTGTGCGCGATGCCAAGAATCAACGCGGCACGGTCGCACTCAGGTTTCGAAACGAGCACCGCGTTGGCGGTCATCGCCGCTGCATCGAATGCACTCTTCTTCAGCATCGTCAACGCGACCGCGAGGCGTTCATCATCGGGATATGTCGCGACAACTGGAATCGGTGTTGGGGCCGAGTCGGAGGGCGCGACCTGCCCGCTTGCCGAGCGCGTCAGAGCAGCAAACATCAGCACGACGAACACGCCCAACAGTGGTTTTTCGAAAACTCCAAGCATGCAGCGGCACTATAGGACGAACTCGCTTTCCCTTGAGCGCACGATGAGACTGAGTTTGCGCGGATCCCAACTCAACGTCGCACGAGGTCGAGTCCCATCATCACATCCGGCTCGACAAAGACATCTTTTGTGACCAAAGTACGAGATTCAGGTTTCCTTTTTCCCCGTCGGTGTATAACTTGGATACATAGACATCAAGCTTCTCGGGTTGTACGGCGTTTGTCGTGGATCCAAGTGCAATCAAGAACCGTACTGAGTCCACCCATGCAGAATCCGACCATGCAGTCGACCGTGAAGTCGACCCAGACCCTTCCGCTTCTCTCCGTTGGTCTTCTCTGCGCCGCCATTGCGAGCGCTACCTTTGCGGGAGGAGTGACCATCCAACCACGCGCGGGAGATCCGCTCAACGGTCTGACGAAGTTGCAGTTGTCGCGCTTCGACCTTGGCCGCACCGCGTATGTCACCCCCTTCACAATCGAAGGTGGACTCGGTCCGATCTTCAACAAATCGAATTGTCAGAGCTGCCACTCAAACC
>QWPU01000144.1 GCA_003671065.1 Planctomycetota bacterium
GAGCGACTTGGTATCGATTGGCTCGTACAGAGGCAGACTGCCCACGCGCGCGACGAGCACTTCATCGCGTACAGCCATCGCGTCAAACATGTCTTGCGCTGGCCGCGAACGCACTTGCAGCAGAAACGAGTACATCGCAATCGTTGCGACGAGGATGACGCACACATTCAGCGTGACGAGACCAAGCCACTTGCCGAGCATCCACGAAAATCGCGAGACGGGCTTGGTGAGTGTGAGCCACGCGGTGCGATCGCGAATTTCAAACGCCACTGTCGCGCAGCCGAGAAACACCGTGAGAAAGGCGCACACGAGATACATCGTGTCGAGCGAGCGCGAGAGGAACGTCTGCACTTGGTAACGCAGCGGCGTGGTGGGATCGATCCATTGCGGCAGCAGCGGAATCACCACAATCGCTATCGCGGCAAACGCAACCGCAATGCGCAGACGCATCGCTTCACGCACCACACCAGCAGCAACAGCGCAGCATGGATTCGGGCGATCAAGCAGCACGAGCGCCGCGCGAATCACCAACGAAAACGCAAAGAGAAACAGCGGCACTGCCGCGAGGCTGAGTCCGAGACTGCTTCGTCCAAGCGATGCTGGAATACCAAACAGCAGCGCGCAGAGCAGCGTGGTGTAGAGCAACGGCAGTGCGAGACCGCTGAAACATGCGAAGTGCACGATGAGCAACGCGAGCGCGCTAGCGATCAGCGCGAGCGAAGGAGCTTCTGCGAAAGGCACAGGCATCCAGCCAGGACGCGCGTAAGCGAGCAGCACCGTCGCAACCTCCGCCACACGCTCAATGCGACCGCTCTCTTCAAACGCGCGAGTCATGCGTGCTGCAATCGCAGCATCACCGATGGTGCGTCCGTCGAATGTCACCGTTCCTTGTTGCGTGAGTTCAAGCGAAACGGCGTCTTTCGCCGTGAGATTCGCTTCTTGCAGGAGTTGCGGCACGGCGCTCGCAAAGTGCTGTAACCACGCGGCCTCGCGATAGATGATCGTGCCTGTGACCAGGATGATCAACGACGCGACAGTCGCAAGCGTCACGCGAAGCCATCGCGCGCGGCCGAGATCATCAAGCTTGCGTTGAATCGCTGCGTACGCGCTCAACCGTTGCTCCCCTTTTTGCCGTGCTCGTCGCCTTCAAGCAAAGAGTCGATGACGCTTTGATTGACATCTGCTGGCGCTTGCGTCGCGCGGCGATCTGCTGGCATTACTGCATTCGGAGCCGACGGTGATTGCGCGGGCTTCACCAACGCGTCAAGCACCGAATCATCGGCGCCCTTGGCGGGAGCCTGCGCCTTTGCCGTGACTGCCGTCGCGCGCACGACTTCATCCTTCGCGTGCACCAAATCATCAACCAATGCGCGCGCCGCTTGTGCGCTCGAAGCAGGTGCGTCGCCGCCGCCTTGCAAGAAGGATGCGATGGTCCCACCGCTTTGCGCGCCACTGTTGGCGAGTTGTTCAGCGCGTGCGCGTTCAACGATGTCGAGGAACAAGTTTTCCAATGATTGACGCGGCGCTTCCACGCGTTCAATCGCAACACCTTGCATGCGATGCAGCGTTTCATCAACAGCACGAATCGTCGCTTCCGTCAGCCTCGGCGCACGAATGAGCGTGTGACTGCTGTCTGCGAGCAACTCTTCGCTCGTGCCTTCCGCGCGGATTTTTCCGCCGTAGAGAATCACCATGCGATCACAGACATCTTCGACATCAGCAAGCAAATGCGATGTGAGCAAGATCGTCTTACCACGGCGACCAAGTTCAAGAATGAGATCCTTCACTTGCTTGGTGCCGAGTGGATCGAGTCCTGATGTTGGCTCATCAAGGATGAGCAATTCAGGATCATTGATCAAGGCTTGCGCGAGACCGAGTCGGCGCGCCATGCCTTTGGAAAATTCTCCCGCAGGGCGATGCGCGACTTGCGTGAGTCCCACCATTTCAAGCAATTCAGCAGTGCGTCGAACGCGCGTGCGGCGATCGAGGCCGAAAAGTTTGCCGTAGTAATCGAGCGTCTCTGTCGGATTGAGAAAGCGATAGAGATAGGTTTCTTCAGGCAAGTAACCGATCTTCTTTTTCACAGCGACATCAGATGGATCGCGGCCGAAGACCACCAAGCGTCCCGATGTGCGACGCAGCAATCCGAGGATCAACTTGATCGTGGTTGATTTACCTGAACCGTTGGGCCCGAGCAATCCGAAGATCTCATGACGATCGATGCGGAAGTTGACGCCATCAACTGCGCGCGCAGTTGAGCGCATCCAAAAATCGCTGAAGGTCTTCGTGAGTGCATGGGCATCAACGATGCACTCTTTCGAATCACTCGAGGAGGAACTAGACATGCTTGTTCGACTAGACATTGCCATATGGATTCCTCGTCAACACCTGCCGTCTGTAGCGCTTGCCTCGCCACAGAGTTCCTCAATTGGACTCAGAGACACCGAATCAGAACCGACCGTCGCCACCCGATGCATCGCGCTTGAGACGACGACCTGGACGACCAATCATGATCTGCTCGCTATTGGGTGAGTAGAACGATCCCGCTTGTCGCGCTGCGCTCATCGCCTTGTTGCGCGCGATTTCTGAATCGCGTCGAGCCTGCATGATTTCAGATGAACTCGTCATGTGCAGACTGAAGAGACCAATCGCGCTCGGCGCCGCAAACACTTCCGCTTGCGGGTTTTCCAGCACTTCGCGCACCGCATCAAGCCACAGTTGTTGCACGACCGACGCGCCTGATTCACGGAAGCTCGCGGCAAGACTATCAAGACGCTTCACTTCGCTTTCAAGACGCGAACGCAGCGACAACTGCGCACTCTTGGCGCGAAGAATCGTCAGCGAAATCTCGCCGCCGATGTCGCGAGCTTCCATGCGCGCACCAAGACGCGCGAGCACCGCTTCGGCGTCTTGCGCGCGACCAGAGGCGAGCGACTGCTCATACTCACGAATGAGTGCGAGCAGTTCAAGATAGACCTCGCCACCCGCAATCTGCGTGAGCGTCGTGACCGCCTCTTGACGCGCGCGTTCGACGCTGCCCTTCGCGCCTTCACGCGCAGTCTGCACTTCACGGAAACGATTCTGCACCGCATATGGCGCACTTCGCGCGTTGGCACGCACGACCGAGATTTCAATGCCCGTCTCAAGTTTGTCGAGCGAACGCTGCGCGCGTTCACGAACAGCAGGACCCAACGCATCGCGAGTCTCAGTAAATTCCGCAAGCGTGAGCGTGCTCGCGGCTTCAACCGCGGCTTGCTTCAGAATTGCAGTGACCAACTGGTCAGCCTTGGCGGGCGAAGTTGTTTCAAGAAACTTCACCGCATCAACGACGAGATACTCAACTTCAAATAGCGCGTGCGCCAGATCACCATCACGCGTGAGCAGCGATCCGTCCATTCCAGGCTTGAGACCAGCGCTCGACTCTGCGGTATCGATCTGCTGATCGGCCGTCTTCTGCGTGAGATCACCTTGCGAACGAGGTGCAGGCATGAAGGAGCGATCGAGCACGAGCGAGTGCTTCTGATCGAACACGACGAGATCACCGATCGGATACGGCCAGTACGGCTGCAAGCCCGATTGCAATTGTTCTTCACCCTCTTTGCCCGCGATCGCGCCAAACAGCGTCTTTACGCCGGTAAATCCTTCGCTCACTTGTTGGAAGCCTGAGAACAGGAACATCACAACGAGCGCGAGAATGCCGACCTGCAAAATGCGATACGACAGTTTGAGCGCTTCACCGAGCGAATGCGTCGCGGGATCAAGCGCATCGCGGAAATCAACCGCGTTGCTTTCGGCAACATCAAAGCGCGCACTCGCGGCGCGACGCGGAGCTTCCGTGTCCGCGCTTTCGACTCCATCAGTTGGTTCTGCGTCTTGCGCCATTACTTCGAACTCCCATTCGCTGAGCCACTCGTTGCGCCCTTCGGCTGCGGAACACCGCTGGCATCGACCGGTGAACTGAGGTCGAGCAAGTGAAATGGTGCAGTGGTCGTGTCGCCCACATAGGTTGTTGAACCGCGCAAGCCTGCGCGCATCGCATCGATCCACGCGAGGAATGTCGCGAGCTCAGCGTGTTCATCGAGTTGCTTGTAGTACTGCGTCGCTTCTTCTGTGCCCTTGGCTTCAATGCGCGTGGCCCACTGCGACGCGAAATCACGGATCGTGCTCGCTTGGCTATTCGCTTGACTTGTGAGCGCTTGCGCTTGCGATGAAGCCTTCGCGCCTTCGAGTTTCGCAAGCGTGTTCTGCACTTCACTCATGCGCGAAAGCACGCTGACTGTCGTCTTCTGCGGCAGCACCACTTGCGACAGTCCAACCATCACAGGCTGCACGCCAGTCTTCGTCGACGCTGCAACACCTGCAAGAATCGCTTTCTCAGCGTCAGCGAGTTTCGCGTTTGGTCCAACGAGCTCATCAAAGTTGAAACTCGCGACCGCTTTCACCGCGCCAGCAAGCGTTTGCTCCAGATCCTTCGACGCTTCTTCGAGCGAACCGCCGTAACTCATGAAGAACGCTTGCGCCGCGTCATCAGTGTCTTGCACTTGCCAGAAGAGATACGCCTGCACCACGATCTGCAGCCCGTCCTTGGTGGTCGATTGCACCAGCGGACTCTCAACGAGTTGCTTGCGGCGATCAACCTTAGTGACGGTGTCCACGAAGAATGGCATCTTCAAGTGAAGACCCGCATCGCGCTGCACGCCCGCTGGCTTTCCAAAGCGCGTGCGGATTGCGATTTCGTGATAGCTCACTGTGTAGGTCGTGCTGTAGAGCACAAGCACCGCGATAATGGCGAGGCCGAGGGCAATGACTGAGGATCGCTTGTTCATGTCAGATGTTTCCGTCGAGAGGATCGTGTGGTGAGGCGCGTGAAGTAAGCAGCCTTTAGACGCGATGAGTGAGATTTTGTGAGAGGAGAGTTTTCGCGAGAACGACACACGCCACTACTCGGGCGCAGCCTTCTTTTCGAGGTAATCGCCGAGATTGAGACCTGATGTCGACTCTTGCAAGTCGAGATCGATTTGGACGCGGCTCGGATCGGGCAACAACATGTATTTGACGCGCACGCCAGACAACGCTTGCGCGATGACATCCATCGTGCGGCGCGTGCGATAGAGCGCGGGATTCGTGTTCCACGCGGCCGCTTGCCCAGTGACTTCAGCGGCAACCGCTTGCGCATCAAGCAACGCGTTCCAACGAAGCGCGCGCGCGTTTGAAATCACGCTTGCGGTTTGTCCGCGCGATTCAAGCATGAGTTGCTCGAGACGCGCGCGAAGTGTGTCGGCCTTCAACTGCAGCGCGGATTGCGCATCGCCTGTTGCGGCGCGCGCGTCGGATTCGATCTGCATGAGTTCATTGATGCCCGCATAGACCTCGTCAGCCTTCGCGACATCACCCATGAGCAAACTCATCGTCGAGTTGACGGTGCTCTGCGCATCTTCAAGTTGACGACGACCATTTTGACGCGCGATCGAAAGCTCTTCGAACTTGCCGCCGTCTTTACCAGGTGGACGCAATCGAGGAATGCTGAGACCAACGACTTCAACGCCGCAGTCCGCGCGGTCAAACGCGGCTTGAATCGCCTTCGCGAGCGAACCGACGAGTGGCGCATCTGTTGGCGGCGAAAGAACTTCTTCAAGCGAACGGCTGCTCAGCGCGCTTGTCACTTCACGCAACGCAATGGCACGCAATGCGCGCTCACGCATATCAAGCGGCGAGCGACGCGCTCTGCTGTCGTTGGAGAACTCCACATACTTCTGAAACTCGCGATCGCGCACGCGATACTGCAAGATGATGTCCGCTTCGACCACTGCAAACTGATCTGTAGCTTGTGCGCTGAGACCCTCATCACGCGGCGCGAGCGAGAAACCTGCGAGGCGATCGGCACCCAACACTTCTTGAGCGCGACCACCTGCCGCGACGAGAAAGATGTTCGCTGATTGCATGATCTCAACGCTCTCTTCGCCCCACACGATGACATCGGTGTTGGAGAACGGCTTCACGAGACCGAGCGGAAGTTCGCGCACGAGATTGACCGCGCTGACCTCGGCGGTATCAATCGGCCACGGAAGTTTGAACATCGGCGCGCCTTGAAAGACGCTTCCATCGATCGCGCCCAAGCGCAGTCGCAATCCCTGCTCTTGTGGCTGCACGACGACAAGCGTAGTGAGCGCGAGCAGCATGAAGATGCACACGGCGCTCAGACGAATGACATTGCGCAGGAGCAGTTGATAGCCCCACGAACTCGTGATGTCGAAGCCGAATTGATAATTCACCGCCTCGTTAATCGATCGCACAATCGAGTCGGGCGCGGCGAGCAAACTGAGAAGGCGCGAATCACATGCTGGACGCGGCGTTTCGCCTGCGCGTCGAGGACGATAGAGATTGAGCAGGAAAGTCAGCAGCGTTTCAGCAGCCACCGCAATCATGAAGATCGCAATACCAATCGCAATGCCTCGCATCGCCGCGTCTGATTTCGTTGCTTCTTTGCCTGACTCCTTGAGCATCTCAATCACGGTGCCGATGCCGAGCGCGACCGTGACCAGCGAGTTGCCGACCATGACCGCTGCACCACCGCGCAAGTTTGCCCATGCTGTTTGCACGGCCATTCCTGCGAGGAAACGAGAGAAGATGAAACTGAGCAGCGCGATGCCGAAGACGACCGCAAGTTGCCAACCGAGCAATGTGCCAACGCCGAAATTGCCAGCATCGGAATTCGCATCGCCTTCGATATCGAACCACCAGATCACTGCCCACGCGAGACCGATGAGCATTAACGCTTGCACCACGCTCAGCAGCGGCATCAACACCGAGTGCATGATGCCGAGGCGCTTGCGAGCAACGCGCGCTTCATCGGCGGTGAACAATCGACCTTGGTCATCGAGACGACTCGTCTGACCAATCTGATTCCCTTGACCTGCCACGCCACTCTGTGCACTGTCGAACTCCAAGCTCTCAAGCCGTTCGAGTCGGTGCTGATAGAAAACGGCGACGAGGCCGATCCACACCACAACACCAGAGAAAGCCCAAGCGCTCGCGATGACGAGACTCGAACTCTCGGTGGCCTTGCCAAACACGAGAAGAAGAAGAGCGATCGCGAGCTGAGCGAAGAGTCCGCTGGCGGCGACTCCCGTAGCCCGCTGATATGCGTGGTGGTCGATGCGCATCGTGGTAGTCGAAATGAACCCTGTCGTCGATCAATTGGTGGAGCCGCCTGTCGGCCCACTCATTGTCGCTGCCTCGAATCGAGTCAACTCGTGATGTGATCACGCGATGACTTCGTTACTCAGCGTAAGAAATGATCCGCCCTCGACGACCCCAGTAGGTCGCCCTCAAGCGGAGTCATACTGTAAGGTACGAATCACTTCTGTGTTTCCCGCGAGGCGCGAACCGCCTCACTCAACTCACCCGATTGACTGACCACCATGTCGCTGCTCGAGCAACTTCTCGCGATCATGCGCAACACCTTTCTCGAGTCGATCCGCCAGCCGGTGGTGCTCGTGGTGTGCGTGGCTGCCACGATCCTCATCGTGCTCACAAACCCATTCAGCGCGTGGACCATGCAGGACGATCAGCGGATGTTCGTGGACATCGGCCTGTCGACAGTCTTCCTCGCGACCGCGGTTCTTGCCGCGTTTCTTGCCACAAATGTGCTCTCACGCGAAATCGAGAATCGCACCGTCTTGACGGTGGTGAGCAAACCCGTCCCGCGGCCGATCTTCATTGTTGGCAAGTTTCTGGGCGTGTCGGTCTCAATGGTGTTGTCGCTG
>QWPU01000145.1 GCA_003671065.1 Planctomycetota bacterium
GTCACGATGCGTCGCGCACTCGCGTACGCCGCTGCACGCGCCAAGCGCTTCAATCGCAGTGGCAGTGATTCACTGCTCAAGTACGCAGCGTCATAGCCCGCCATCGTGCATGCCATAGAGTCGATGGGTTTCGCGCACCATGCGTTCAATCGGAAAGCGTTCGCGCGCGAATGACTTCGCGCGCGCACTCATACGCGCACGAAGCTCACCGTCGATGAGCAGGCGCAGAATCGCATCGGACAATCCCGCCACATCACCAACGGGGCAGAGAAAGCCGGTTTCATCGGGAATCATGGTCTCCTTCGTGCCGCCCGCATCAGTTGCCACGACGGGGCAACCGAATGCTTGCGCTTCGATGAGCACATTTGGAAGACCTTCTACGCGCGAGCACAACAACATCGCGTCGGCACACGCAATGAGCGCGGGCACATCGCTGCGACGACCCAAGGTGACGAACGAGTCGCCGAGGTCGACGGTGGAGCGGTGTATCTCGGCGAGCATGGGTCCATCACCAACGATGGCAAACACGCAGTTCGGAAGCCGCTTGAGCACACGCCGCGCCACATGCACGAATTGATGCGGCTGCTTTTCATCGCTCAATCGAAAGATGCCGAGCACGAGCGGTCGGCCGATTGCGCCGAGTGCCGCGCGTGCGTTGGCCACTTCACTATCCAGTGGCGCTGTGAATTGCGTGGTGTCAAAGCCGTTGCGAATCACGCCGATGCGCTCACGGGCAATGCCGATCCAACGCGCGTAGTCGGCCGCACCCGCATCGCTGTTGGCGACCATCGTGACGCACGGTTCGTCGGCAAGTACGCGATACCAAGGCTGCATCCAATCGCAGAGCAAGTTGGGGAAATGCGTGGGTGCGAGGCTTCGCAGCGAGAGAATGACTCGAGGCGCGCCAGTCGCAATCGCAGCGACGCCCGCAAAGATGTTGGTGTGATCAAGCCACGCGTGTACGACATCGGGCTCGAGGTCGAGGAACTCACCCGCGACTTCAATCGGTTCGTAGCCGAGGTGCGTGGGAATCGCAATCATGCGGCGGCGCAGCGCACAACTCGAACGAATGCGTCGCGCAGCTCGTTCACTGAGTTGTTCACCAAGCGTGCGAATATCCACGCCCGCCCTTTCAAGAAGCGGACGGTAGTGACCAGCACTTCCCGTGGTGGGATGGCATGTCAAGACCGCATGACGCACGAGACCAGTTCGTTGCGATGTGCTCACAAACGAAGCGAGTTGTCGTTCGGCGCCGCCAGCCGAAAGGCTTCCAATCGCATGCACAACCCTTGGAGGATGATGCAACGCGCGTGAGTTACTCGGCGCGCATTTGCGAAGCGATCCACGAATAAGTGGCAATGATTGGTCAGCCGATCGCTCGATGCGCTGTGGATAGAAGTGACGGTCGTAGTGATCGAGGGCGTTCACACCTGCGTAACGCACGAATCGTCGAGTGACGGCTCGCAGTGTGTGCGCGGCAGGATGAATACTGCGAACGAGTGCGTCGGCATGAACTGGTGGGGGAGTGGTCATCTTCTTGAGGCCTCCTGTGTATTGATCGCGCACGCTGTGAGCGACTCATTCACCATGCGATCGAGTCCGAATTTTTTCGCAGCGAATTGCCGCGCATGCGCACGCATCGCGGCATGAAGAGCTGGGTCCCGCAGCACACGCAGCGCGTTTTGCACGAGAGCATTTGCGTCACCAACATCACTGAGCAAGCCCGATACGCCATCATCCACCGCATCCACCGTGCCGCCGCCGCGCGTGGCAATCACAGGGCATCCCAGCGATTGCGCCTCGATCAAGGCATTCGGCGTGCCCTCTTTGCGCGAGGCATGCAACAACATATCGGAGGCCGACATCAGTGCGCCGATGTCATCACGCACGCCGAGCATTCGGAATCGTCCCTCAGGCGCGTCGCGCATCGCTGCGGCAAACTCCTCACGCAGCGGACCGTCTCCCGCGTGAAGGATGATGATGTCTTTCTCTGCGCGCAGCAGTTGCATCGCGGCGTCGGCCCACACCAGTGGCTGCTTTTCCTCGGCAAGACGAAACACGCCGAGCACGATTCGCGCGTTGTCAATACCGAGGGCGGCCCGCGTGCGGTCGGTCGTGCTCTTGGAGCAGGGCGTCATCGCGCTCGGATCGATGCCGTTGAGCACGATGTGAAAGCGCGACGGATCGATGCCGATCCATCGCGCGTAATCTTCAGCGCCTGCGCGCGAATTGGCAATGAAGGTGACGCGAGGCGATCGAGCAAACGCTCGATACCACTCAAGGCATCCTGGTATCTGCAGGCTCGGAAAGTGAGTTGGATTCACATTGCGCGTCGACAGCACGATGCGCTTGACTCCAGTCGCGAGCGCCGCAATGCCCGCCCACACATTGGCGTGATCAAGCCAAGAATGCACGACATCGGGATGCGCCGCGAGAAACTCACCAGCAAGGTCAGCGCACCAGGCGCGGTACTGCGTATCGATGGCACCCAAGACGCGTGCAAGTCGCGCGTCCTTCGCCAGAGTGCGCAGTGCGATGGGATCCGCTTTCTCGCCAGCCACTCGCACCGTTACTCCGGCTTCTTGCGCGAGTGGAAGGTAATGAGATGCCGCACCAGCGAGCGGATTGAGAAGCGTGATCGAAGCGGACAGTCCGCGCCGACAACTCTCTCGAGCCAGATACACCGCCTGTCGTTCAGCGCCACCAGCGCTCAGGCTTCCGATGACATGCATGATGCGCAGCGGCGTGTGGTTCTTGGCGCGCGATGCAGGAATCGCCAGTAGCGCTTCGGCAAGCAGCGCATCGTCAACACGCGCAGGATGGCCATGAGCATCAGGATTCGCCGCACGCGCTTCAGGGGTTGGAATACTCCGCCAGGGCGCGGGATCGAGTCTGGCCACCGATGCGTTGCGCGCTTTGCGTAGCTCCGTCACGAGCGGATGTTGTGTGCGCGCATGCGCGACACGCCGTTGATCGAGTTGGTCAAGTTCGGCGAAGTAGAGACGCATTGGAAGTTGACGCGCTTCGAATCACGCGCCGTGGTTGATAGACTTCGCGCGATGCTAGCCGATCCTGTGGCCACTGACGCGCTCCGCCGAGTGCTTGATGCATTCGAATCGGTGGGTTACCCGCGCGATGTCGTGGGCCAGTGGGCGATTCCTGCGATGGACGCGAATGACCTCATCGAGGCGCTCCATCGCGCGCAATCGCAGAAGATCCTTGAGGTCGGCACCTTCGTCGGAACGAGCGCGTTGCTCATGCTGCTTTGCTGTCCGCACGCCGAGGTGCACAGCATTGATCCTAACTTTCCGCTTAGCGTTGAGTTTGACGCGATGAACTGCAATCATCGCGCCGCGGATCTCGCTCGCAAAACGCAAGATATCGCTGCTGCTGCCGCGGAATTACTTGGCGTGCGCGATCGATTGCACTTGCACGAAGGCGGGTTCTCGACGGACGCGACCTTCGCTGGTCGAGTGGCTACGACGAAGTCCATCGGCGCGGAGATCATCGCTCGCTATGGACCTTTCGATGCGGCCTTCATCGATGGTTTGCACTTTGAACAGGCCGTGCGCTCCGATCTCCGATTGGCCGCGAGCGGATTGCGCCCATCTGCGCCGATCATTCTGCATGACTGCATCGGCTATTGGGGATCCTCAGTGCGCCGCGCCATCGGACGATTTCTTGAGGAGACTCCGCAGTACTCGCTTTCGCACGCGCCATATGCGGATCTCTATCGAAGCGTTGCGACGCTCTCCTGCGACCCGAACTCGTGTTCGCGCGTGGCAATGCGCCCCTTTCAAGAGCGCCTGTCGAAAGCATGTGAAGGCAACGAAGCGCGTCTTCCAGAACTCATCGCTCGCGCACTGAGCACTCAGTTGCCGCCACTCTGCGTCGAGTCGAGGGATGCTGAGAGCGGGGTATTCGCGGCAGCGTTTGCGAGCAGTGCAGGCGCGCCACGACTGGTGGTCGCGATCGACACGCTTGATCAAACCTCGCATGACGAACTCGATCGCACGATTCAAAGACTTGCGTTCAACACCGATGCCATCGTGCTTGGGTTGACGCCGCCAGGTGAAGAGTGTGCGGCCAGCATGCATTCGCGACCGCTCGCCTCAAGCGTTGCCGGACTTGACCGCGCCGGCTTCGACAGCTTCGATGTGATTGTGCCGTTCCTCGAGCCTTTCACCTACGCGCTCGGACATGGATGCGTCTTGCCTGTGCGTACATCGTTTCTCTCGACGACGATGCTTGCGATCCGTCGAGGTAGCGCGCTTGCCGCTGTTGCTGCGGAGAATGGGTTCGATCGCGTGAGCCCAACGGATGCGCGACGCATCGATGCTACACGCACACAGCGGATGCATGACTTGTCGAGCCTTGCTCGTTTCCGAGCCAATTGCGAGTCACTTTCGCAGAGTGCTGCGAACGCAAACGCCGCGGCTCAGTCGATCGCGCAACCGTCTGACGCACGCAGCGCGCACACGGTTTCACTCGAGTCTCGTCTCCAGCACATGTTGGACTGGCGTATACACATCGGGCGCCACCATTTCTGGCGACGCCGCGATGCGAAAATCTAAATGGGTTCGTGCGCACATGCGCAGCGTTCAATCAAACGATGCGATCTTCGGACGCACCACGCTCCATGAAATGTGCGCGTTGATGAAAAGCCCGCCGCTGTAGGAGTTGTAATTCTCCATGCGCCACAGTGCGGTGGTGCCAGTGCTTCGACTTCGCCAGAGCAGATCGCGGCGTCCATCGCCATCAAGATCAGGTGACGCTTCGATCGCCCAATCAAGTGGGATGCCCGCATGCAGCACAGCACTGTTGACGCGGCGAGGACCATCCATGAGCCACGATGTCACCATGCCGTTGGTCGTGTTACGCCAGATCACATCATCTTTTTCATCGCCATCGAAGTCCGCAATGATGGGAACCTGCCACACAGTGCCGATCGTGGCCGCGAAGTTTTCAACGCGCGAATTCTGTCGAATGGCAGTGCCCTCGAGCATCCACGCCCAGATCTCGCCGTTGGCCTTGCGCCACAGAATGTCGCGCATGCCATCACCGTCGAAATCACCAACGCCCAACGGCTTCGCGCCTGTCAATGCACCGAGCACTGCGCCGCTCGAGATCGCTGGTCCATCGAGAATCCACGCGGCGATTTGGCTTGTTTGCGCGTTGAAGAACAGAATGTCGGCCTTCGCGTCACCTGAGACATCGGTGAATGCAAGTGTTCGCCACTGGTTGCCCGGGTTGTGGCCGAACGAAACAGTTTCAACATACTGAAGCCCGTCGAGCAAGCTCACCGAGAAGAGTCCCGTAGCAGTATTGCGCCACAGCACATCAGACTTTCCATCGCCATCGATGTCACCAACACCTTGAAAGGTACATCCCGCTTGACCTTGGCCATCGAAGAGCGCGTATTGCTTGAGCGCGAGTCCATCAAAGAGCCATCCGAACAAATTGTTGTTGGACGGATTCACGAAGACGATGTCGCTCTTCGTGTCGCCATCGAGATCATCGATGACATAGCGCGCCGGCTGCGCGTAATGCAATTGCACGGACTGACTTGCAAACTGAAGTCCTGACGCCGCTGCGTAGCCGAGCGTCGCAGAAAAGTTCAATTGCGCATCCGATGTGAATTCAGCTTCAGTAATCGTGAACTGACCAACGAGTACGCGCAGATCTGATCCTGCAACACCGAAGCCGTTGTTCGGCGGAAGGTTGTACCAACCGCCCGCGCTGATTCCACTTCCACTGGCAGCGCCGCTGTCATCGAAGTCAGGATCAGCGATCGTGCCGTTCAGGTTGTTGCCTTGATCAGCACCGATGGTGACGAAACTATCGACGAACCACGCTTCTTGATCGGGGGCGATGGCGGCGGGAAGGAACGACTCGACGAGTTCGAGGTCGACATCACTTGCTTGAAAGAAGTGCGGCGTCGCAGCGCCAGAGAGCGAGATCTGCGCGTCGAACAGGTTGAGCACCTTGTCGCTTGCGTGGTTGAATGTCGCGTACACAAGCATCACGCGATAGTTCCCATCAACGCCCAGCACCTCAGATTTCACGGCTGTAAAGCCTGTGAAATTCGCGTGGACCGCTGTTGAAAGAACCGCCGCTCCAAATGTGGCACATATTGCAAACCGCTTCATACTCGCCCTCCTCACCCATCGGATCGGCGATTTCGCGGGCGAAGTCTCTTCACATATCAACGCGGTGCTAAAGGGTCATTACCGTGCGACCGCGCACGCGGCGCGACTGTGCTAGCCCGCACAGATGGGTTGAGGATCCTTACTCTTTACAAAAAGCACTGCGCCCTTGAACGGACCAAGAAGTTCTTGGCGCGTCACAAGGGCGCAGAGATTTCAATGTTGAAGCGTGAACTTAGTGTTGCGTGCCGACGGTTTTCCACGCGGTTTGCACTGTGTTCAGCGCATTGGATTGCGTGATCACGCCAACTTGCATGCGCCACGACCAGGTCTCGCCGCTGCCGCCACGGAAGAAGATGCCTTGCGTGCCGTCGCCGTCAAAGTCAGGGAACGACGCGATGGTCCAGTAGTTGGTCGCACCTGCGCTGAGCACCGACTTCGATTCGATCGCGCGATTCTTCATCTGCCACGACACGATCGAGCCCGTTGGTCCGCGCCAGAGGACATCGCTCACGCCATCACCAGTGATGTCGGCGAGACCCGCGATCGAGTAGGAGACATCAACAAGCGGTTCAGCGCTGCCTGACGAGGTCAGGACTCGCGAAGGCGTGCCGATTGATGAACCAGTGAACTCGCTCACGAACACGCCGCCAAGTTGAGCGCCCGAGGAACTACGCAGGATCGCTTCGCCTGTGGAGTCTGCATCAAGATTGCCAACGAACATTTGATCAAACTCGCCAGAGAGCGTCGTCAATTCAGATGATGCGATTGCCGCACCATTCATGAGCCACACTGCGACTTGAGTTTGACCACCCGAAGTGCGGCGGAAGATCACGTCAGCTTTGCGATCAGCGTTGATATCGAAGTAGCCAGCAGGAATCCAATCGCTTCCCACGTAGCGATCGATCATGGTTGCGCTTGCGGAAAAACCATTCATGAGCCACACGCTGTAGCGCGCGGTGGCCGCGTCGTACCAGAGCATGTCTGCTCGGCCGTTGGCATCTGCATCTGCAGTGGCAACAAGCACAGCGGTCGTGCTGCTCGCGAGGATAGAGGTGTATTCACCCGTGACGGCTGTGCCGTTCACATGCCAGATGGCTCCACCGCGGCTCGCTTGATTTGACCACGCCACATCAGAACGACCATCTCCATCGAAGTCGTCGTTCACGGCGGGCGTGAGCAACTGCGGTGGAAGTGCGTACTGCAAGTGATCGACGATCATCGGAACTTCGCAGAACACGCTCATGCTGGCGATGCCAAGCGATGAGGAGTAGCCGATGAAGAGATCGTCCAGCGCGTTGTTTGGTTGGCTGAGGACTGCATAGATGGTGTTCACGGTCGAGCCATCCGACAGGATGCACTGGAGCGTGACATTCGTGGTAACGGCTGGGCCCTTCGGCTCGCTGAGGTCGAGATCAGTGATCACCAATCCAACTTGCGTTGGCAGACCTCCGAGCACTTCAGACGAATAGGCGAAACTCGCCGAACCTGGGGTGAATGGACCCCACGAGCCGACTGCAAGGCTTTTGCCCGCGTCGCCGTTGCCGTCAAGGATGCCGTCATCGTAGTCCACTGAATTGCCATCGA
>QWPU01000146.1 GCA_003671065.1 Planctomycetota bacterium
TGAAAGAAGCATGCCGAGACGATGCTGCATCACGCGCATCCCGTCGACGGCGGTGCGCTGAATGGAATCGAATGACCGTCAGCATCCACCGACACCATGGTGAGTTGCGCCTCGGTCACGCGCGCCCATGTGCCGTCGAGGCGTTGTGCATCGACAACCACTTGCACCGACACCGAACTGCGACCAAGTTTGATGGTGCGCGCCTGAAACTCGACGATCTCACCGACAAACACAGGTGCCTTGAAATCTACGCGATCGACCGATGCGGTCACCCAGCGATGAATCCCGTGGCGGCGCGCTTCGACATATCCAGCTTGATCGATATGGGCCAGAATGATGCCGCCGAAGATCGTGCCTTGGTGATTGGTGTCGCGCGGCATCATGAGCACGCGCAACGCAAGTTTCGGAACATCCATCGCGGGAAACTCTGCAGTCATCGATCGAATGGTACCGTCAACTCTCGGCTTCTCTGCGCCGTCAACACAAACACTTTCGATGCCACTCGTCACCGTCATCATTCCAAATTACAACAACGGTCGTGCGAGTAGTCGCGATGGAACACGCGATTTTCTTGGCGATTTGCTCGACAATCTGCAGACGACGCTCGCGCATGATCCGACGGATCTGGAGATCGTGATCGCTGATGACGGCTCGACCGACGACAGTCTCGACACCGCGCGCGCATGGGCCGCGCGCCGTTGGAGCGATGATTCGCTGCGTGCAGGACAGCCTTTTCTGCGCCTCATTGAACTGCGCCACAGCGGCATTCTGTCCAAAGTGCTCAACGAATTGCACGCGCAGACGAGTGGCGAGTTCATCTGCCGCCTCGATGGCGACATCTTGATTGACACTCCGCAATGGGTTGCGAAGTGCGTTGCCGTGCTTGAAAGCGACACGCGCATGGGAGTCATGACGGGTGTGCAGCGTTTACCCGATGGTCGAATTCATGCGTTTGGCGACGCGATTCTCAGTCCGTTGGGCTATCACCACATCGGTCAAGGCGCGCGATTTGAGGACCTTCCTGATGAACTCGAGATCGAACACGCGATGGGTTGCTTTCACATTTCGCGCCGAGAAGCGATTGCAGCGGTCGGTGGCTACGACGAAGGTGTGAAGCGTGGACAAACCGAAGAACTCGCCATGCGCCTCAATCTCGCGGGCTGGACTGCGCGGGCCATCAAGCGCGTGAGCTTCCGACACTTTCATGTCGAGCGCCATTGGCGGCCAAATGTCGCCGACACGGGAGCGGGGCTCGCCGAAAGTTTGAGTCGATTTCATGAGAAGTGGGGCTGTGACCGCCTCGCTCCTGACCTTCAAGCAGTTTGGGATCGTTGGCAAGGAACTCCGTTAGTGCAACGAGCGAAACTGAGGGCGCCGCATTCGTGGATTCCAGAAGAGTCGGGTGATCTTCCCGCTGGTGCCGAATGGCTGGCGTTCGAGCACGATCCGCGGTTGCAAGCGAATATCGCAGCAGAACTTGCACTTTTACGCCTCAACGATGGACCCACCGCCATACTCGGCGCGCGCAGCGGACTCACCGCGTTGTTGCGGGCGCGAGAGGGTGTGGAAGTCCATGCTTTTGAAGAACATTTACCATCTATTGAGTCTGCTCGCAGATTTTTTGCGCGTACCCAAGTGAAGGGGGGTGTGCCTCAGTGCACTTTCGTTGAGTCGCTTTGTTCCACTAATGCTGAATCAGGAGCATTCAAGATCGTTGCCCTACTTGACAACTTGGAGCGAACTTGGAATCCTATTGCGCTCCTTGGGGAAGCGAAGCGGTTGTTGGCGTCTGATGGGATTCTCATTGTGAGATCCCGAGCGCGAGCAACTGCATTGGAAAGTCGCGGGGAAGCGCTGCATGAATGTGCAGCGCACGAACTTCTGCAGATCGTGCGACATGTGGGTGGTTTCACGCCACTCTCTGGACCAATGACCGATGGACTCGGCCGCTTGATCCTTGTCGCACGACTCTCTAGTTCAGCGGCTCATCTTGTTCACTTTGGCGCGTAGTCGATCGCCGCGCGCCGCATATGGAATGATCAACGTCATGGCAGAAACAACAATCGAAGCCCCGAACATGCAACTCACTCGTACGCAACTGTGGTCGGCAATGCGCCTTCCACTTCGCTTGCGAATCTTTGAAACCGCGCGCCGTCTTGGCGAAGCCTCGGTGACCGAACTCGCCGAAGCCGTGGGTCTCAATCGCACCGCGCTCTACTTCCACTTGCGTCACTTGGAGCGCGCAGGCCTCCTCATCTCGCGCAGTGGCGAGCCAACTCCAGGACGCCGTGGCAAGCGCCCTCGTTACTACAAGACCGCTGTGCAAGAGATCGTGTTCCCAGTCGACAACGACTCGAAGCGCGAATCACAAAAAGCCGCTGACTTCCTGCGCAATTGGTTCACCGATAGCCGCCTTGACATCATGGATATCAAGACGCCTGGTGGCCTTGCTGCCAAGCGCATCGGCCTGAGCTGGGAGAACTTCACCGACGACGAAATCGGCCGCATTCGTGCGATCTATACCGAGGTTGAAGAGATTGTCCGCCGCGCGCGCAATCGTTCAAACAGCACCCGTAAGGCACCGAGCGCAAACTTCCACGTTGGCTTCGTCTACACGCCAATTGCAGACGGAACCATGCCAAACCCATCGATGCAGTTCAAGAATACTGCTGCACCGAAGGCAAAGACAGCTAAGGTTGAAGTGAAGCCAAGCAAGACCCAGAAGGTCAACGCGAAAGCTGCGAAGGTTGATGAAGCAGCCGCAACCAAGTAACTCAGTCTCGTCACGCGTCTCCTCAAGAGGCTCGTGACGAACACGACATGACCATCAACGCGAGTCAGCGCATTCCGCTGGCTCGCGTTGTTTTTGCTGCGTGCTTCGCGTGTTCGTGACTACGCCAACATGTTGCGTAACCACTTGCCTGTCCAACTCGAGGCGTGTTTCGCAACCTGCTCGGGTGTGCCTGTCGCAACCACGGTTCCGCCGCGATCGCCGCCTTCGGGTCCAAGATCGATCAACCAGTCCGCGCATTTCACGACATCGAGATTGTGTTCGATGACGACGAGCGTGTGACCCTTGTCAGCAAGACGATCGAGCACAGTGAGCAGTCGCGCGACATCGGCAAAGTGCAGACCTGTCGTCGGTTCATCAAGCACATAGAGCGTCGGTGCATCGGTGGCGGTGCCGAGTTCAGTCGCGAGTTTCACGCGTTGCGCTTCACCACCCGAGAGCGTGGTCGACGCTTGACCGAGTTGCACATAGCCAAGTCCAACATCACGCAAGCACGAGAGCATGCGATGAATCTTTGGGTGCGCTTCAAAGAACTCGATGGCATCTTCAATCGTGGCGTCCAACACATCAGCAATAGTGCGGCCGCGGTAGCGAATCTCCAGCGTCTCGCGCGAATAGCGTTTGCCCTTGCACACTTCGCACGCGACAAACACATCGGGAAGAAAGTGCATTTCGATGCGTTTCATGCCTTGACCTTGGCATTCTTCGCAGCGACCGCCTTTCACATTGAAAGAGAAGCGGCCTGGCTCGTAGCCGCGAATCTTCGACTCGGGCACGAGCGCCCAGATCTTGCGGATCTCATCGAAGATCCCTGTGTAGGTCGCCGGATTTGAGCGCGGCGTGCGACCGATCGGCGATTGATCAACTTCAATCACGCGACTGATCTCGCCAAATCCTGTCACGCGCCCGTGCGCGGCGGGCGTGGTCTTCTCGCCGAGCACATGTTTTTGCGCGGCCTTCAAGAGGATGTCGTTGACCAGCGTCGACTTGCCTGAGCCTGAGACGCCAGTCACGCAGACGATGCCGCCGAGCGGAAACGCGACATCGATGCCGCGCAAGTTGTTGGCTCGCGCGTCCTTCACGATGATGGCGCGCTTCTCACTCACCTTTCGTCGCTTGGCTGGTACAGGGATCTTCCGTCGACCCGAGAGATACTCGCCCGTGAGACTCGTGGGATGCGCACTGATTGCGGCCATGTCGCCCTCCGCAACTAGTTCACCGCCGTGGCGACCTGGTCCAGGACCGATGTCAACGATCCAATCGGCCGCGCGCATCATGTCTTCGTCGTGTTCAACGACGAGCACAGTGGTACCGATGTCGGCGAGACGGCGAAGTGTGGCGATGAGTCGATCGTTGTCGCGCTGATGCAAGCCAATCGTTGGCTCATCGAGCACATAGCACACGCCGACGAGACCGCTTCCAACTTGCGTGGCAAGACGAATGCGTTGCGCTTCACCGCCGCTGAGCGTGGAACTCGTCCGATCAAGCGAGAGATACTCAAGGCCCACCGACGCAAGAAAGCCCAATCGCGCTTCGATTTCCTTGAGAATCGGTGTCGCGATCACGCGGCGTTCGTCGCTGAGCGAAAGCGATTGCACCGCCGTCAATGCACGGCCGACGGTCATCGCCGCGATGTCGCTGATCGACACAGCGCCTTGAGCGCTCGAGAGTTTCACCGCCAGCGCTTCAGTGCGAAGTCGTCGACCATTACATGTGTGGCAAGGCGCTTGACTCATGTAACTCATGAGTCGCTCCTTCACGCTTTCGCTTTCCGTTTCCTGCGTGCGCTTGGCGAGCGAAGGCAGCACGCCGCCCCATTTGAATCCGAGTTTTGCGCTCTCTTCACCCGAGCCATGCATAAGAATCGTGCGGATCTTCGCGGGTAACTCGCCGTAGGGCGTCTCAAGATCAATCTTCGCAGCCGCCGCAAAGCCACGCAGATACTTCGCATAGAGCCGAGTCATCCGCGGACCATTTTTTCGCCAGGCTTGAATCGCGTCTTTGAGCGGCTTGGTGATGTCAGGCACGACAAGCGCTTCATCAAACTCATTCACGGTGCCAAGACCAGCGCACGCACGACACGCTCCTTGCGGCGAGTTGAAGCTGAAGAGCCGAGGTTCAAGTTCATCGAGCGAACATTCAGGATGATCAGCGCACGCGAATTTCTCGCTGAAGCCGTGGGAGATCCAGGCGTCACCATCTTCAATGAGCACGACCAGCGCACCTTCAGCAAGTTTCAGCGCAGTCTCAACGCTTTCATGAATGCGTTGGCGCGCAGTCACTTCGATCACGATGCGATCCACTACGGCGTCGATGTCATTCGCTTCGTAGCGACCAAAGCCAAGTGGGTTTTCCCCGCCGTTTTTAAGCACTTCGCGGAGATCAACGACTGTGCCGTTGGCGCGCGCGCGCACGAGCCCTTGCTTCTGCAAGCCTTCGAGCACTTCGCGATGGAACCCCTTCTTCGCGCGAATGACTGGCGCGCACAGCATCGCACGCTTGCCCGCAAACTTCAGCAGCAGAGTTTCGACGATGCCGCTTGGGCTTGAGGCGCTGATCGATTTGCCGCACACATGCGGCGTCTTCAGTTTGCCTTTGCCAACAAGTTCGGTGTGCCAACATGTTGGCGTGCCGCAACGCGCGTAGAGCAAACGCAAGTAGTCCCAAATCTCAGTTGTCGTCGCGACGATCGATCGCGGGCTATGACCACCCGAGCGCTGCTCAATCGCAATGGTCGGCGGCAACCCTTCAATCGCTTCGACATTGGGCTTCTGCAGCTGATCGAGGAATTGCCGCGCATACGCGCTCAACGACTCCATGTACTTGCGCTGACCTTCCGCAAAGATCGTGTCGAACGCCAGCGAACTCTTTCCGCTGCCGGAAACTCCCGTGATGACGACGAGCTTGTCTCGCGGCAGCGTGACATCGATGTTCTTGAGATTGTGCTCTCGCGCGCCTCGCACGCGAATCGACTTCTCGGGCGCGGCAGTGAGTGCAGAAAGCGAGTTCTTCTTTGAAGGCGGCATCGTGGGGGGGAGATGATACGAAGCGCTCTGCACTGAGGAACGAATATGAACCAGTCATGAACCACGCAACTTATTGCACTGTCAGCACTTCGCATGAGTCTGAAGACTATGTTTTTATCCTTTTCGCCGTCTTTTTGCGACCTTTACATTGGAAGAGCCGAAGTATGCAGTAGAAATACTTCGCTGATGTCACCGTCTGTCCTTTCCATTCTGTCCGAGCCAACGAAGCCCAGCCTATTGCTGACCGTGGCTACGACGATTACGGCGATTACGGCGACTCCGAAGACCCCGCCAGTCCTGCTTCACACACTGCACGACGGCAAAACATCTCCACATCTCCAGGCCCTGATGAGTGGCGCGCGCTTGAACGGCGCGCGTCTTCGTTTCGGCTCCGCGGAAGCGGCGGCTGCATCGGTCGACCCGGTGAGCGGTCGGGCGAGAGCGCTCGCGGTTGAACGGACGCGGTTGAACCGTCGCGGCTAAGGCCGCTTCCTTTGGTGTTCATGATGCGTGGTCGAGTCAACTTGGATCAACTTGGATCAATTTCGATCAACATGCGTGGGCATCGCATCCTCTCGCAGGAATGAGTGAGCCTGTCGGCGAACAGTGCGCTTGAAGTGAAGGGGAGAATGAGTCCGACTGCAAGGACGGGAGTTTCTCTCTAACGCCCTTTGCCGCGGCGTCCGCGCGTACCTGGCATGCCTGCCTTCGATGGCTTCGATGCAACTGATCGCGACTGCGCTTCGTTCATCGGCGTCGCCTTGAGTGCTGCGACTTGATCACGCAGCCGCGCAGCCTTCTCGAACTCGAGTTTCTCCGCGGCCTCAAGCATTTCGCCTTGCAACAGCATGACGCGTTCTTCGCGGTTGAACTCAGCATCATCATCTTCGTCACTCTCGCCACGCATACCCGCAGCAGATTTTGCGGTGCGATGCGCTTTGAGTTCGAGTTCGATGCCGCGACGAATCGCTTTCGTAATCGTGGTGGGGATGATCCCGTGCTCGGCGTTGTGCGCGAGTTGTTTGATGCGGCGACGCGTGACTTCATCAATCGCGCGTTGCATGTCGGGCGTGACAACTTCTGCATAGAGCAGCGCGAGCGAATTCGCGTTGCGTGCCGCACGACCCATCGTTTGAATGAGTGCTGATTGACTGCGCAAAAAGCCTTGTTTGTCGGCATCGAGAATGCACACGAGCGACACTTCAGGAAGATCGAGTCCTTCGCGCAAGAGATTCACGCCGACGAGCACATCGAAGACGCCTTCGCGCAAATCACGCAAGAGTTCGAGGCGTTCGAGCGTTTCAATGTCACTGTGCAGATAGCGCGCGCGCAAGCCTTCGCGATCAAGGTAAGCCGTAAGGTCTTCGCATAAACGCTTCGTAAGCGCAGTGACCAGCGTGCGTTCGCCGCGCGCCGCACGCGCGCGCGCTTCCTTCATGAGATCAGGCACTTGTGTTCGTGCCGAGCGAATTTCGATCGGCGGATCTACAAGGCCCGTTGGACGAATGACCTGTTCGACGATGATGCCACCTGCGGCTTCGAGTTCCCACGGCGCAGGAGTTGCAGAGACATAAATCGTCTGCGGAGTGAGCGCGCAGAACTCTTCAAAGCGAAGCGGACGATTATCAAGCGCGCTAGGAAGACGGAAGCCGTGATCAACGAGCGTCTGCTTGCGTGCACGATCGCCGAAGTACATGCCGCGAATCTGCGGGAGCGTGACGTGCGATTCATCGACGACGACGAGCCAATCGTTTTCAGAGTCTTTCGCAGGCGAATTCGGACAAGCGCGGAAGTAATCGAGCAATGTCCACGCGCGTTCGCCTTCGCTGCGACCGTCGAAGTGGCGCGAGTAGTTTTCGATGCCGCCGCAAAATCCAGTTTCTTCG
>QWPU01000147.1 GCA_003671065.1 Planctomycetota bacterium
AGCGGGGTCAGGGCGGTCAGGGCGGTCAGCGTCGCCAAGGCGGTGGCATGGGCAACATGGGCCGCGGCATGCAGGATTTTACTGAAGCGCTGCAGGCAGACTTTACGCGCGGTGACATCAAGGATTTCGTGACGCAACTGCAGCTCACCGAAGACCAGAGCGGCGTCCTTGAGACGCTCATCGTCGACTACGAAGCACAGTATCAGCCTGAGGTCGAAGCGATTCAATCGTCAATGAGCGACATTGGTCGCAACATGATGCAGTCGGTCATGACCCCTGAGCGTCAAGACCAAATGCGCGCCACATGGGAAGACATTCAGAAAGACATTCAGGCCGCAGAGGCCACGGGCGAACTCACTGAAGACGCTCGCCGCGCACTGACTCAGGATCGCATGGCGAAGGCCCAAGAGAAGATGGCGGCGTCGCTTGCCAACTCTGGTATCGACGCAGAGCTTAAAGCTGCAATGGGCGAAATCCTCGAGAAACTTGAGGCGTGGCAGACGCGCAAGGCCGCGCTGCGCAAGGACTTTACTGCAGGCATGAAGGTCATTCTTGAGGACGAGCAGCTTGCACTCTGGCCAGCGTTTGATCGCTTCCTCACCCGCGAGAAGACCCTTCCGCGCAGTCGCATCTCTGGCGAGAGCATCAACCTCTTTGCGGTGGTCGATGAACTGCGTCTCCCGCCAGCGGAGTTTGGCAAGATCGAGCCGATGTTCAACGATTACGAGACTCGTCTCGACCTCGCGCTGAAGGCCCGAAACGCCTACATCGAAGAATCCATGACGCGCCTCTTCAAGGCCGTGAAGGATGCGGACTCTTCGGATGCTGAGCGCATCTTCAAGCGCACCGCCGAACTGCGCGCAGCTGTGCGCGATGTGAACGAAGAGTTCCGCACGGCGATGGTCGGTGCGTTGGCAACAGGGGCCGCAGATGGCACGACCTGGAGCAAGCAGCTCGACACGGGCGTCCTTGAGTCGGGTTGGAATCGGATCTACCGCACAACCGGCACAGACACAATCTTTGAAGCAGCGATGAAGATTGAAGCGCTCGACCCAACGCTTTTGCAATCGATCGTCGATCTCTACGGTCAGTACCGAATGGAAATTTCGCCGATGAATGAGCGCCTCAAGGTGCTCGCGCGTACCGAGGAGCCTGATCAAATCGTTCGCGATGGCACTCGTTTCGTCGATATGATTTCGCAAGGAGTCGCAGGATTCGCGCGCAATATGGGTGGCGGTCGCGGTGGTTTCGGCGGACAAGGACAAAACGCCAACGCAGAAGATCCAACGCGCAAGCTGTTCGATGAGCGCAGCGCGATGGGCGAGCGCTATCAAGATCGTCTCAAGGGTCTGCTGACTCCTGAGCAATGGGACGCGCTGCCAAAGGGCCGCGGTCAAGGCGGTCAGGGCGGTCGTGGTCAGGCCGGACAGGGCGGGTTTGGCGGCGGAGGAAACATCCTCGATCGTCTTCCAGAAGAACAACGCAAGGCGTTCCTTGACAAGGTCGACGCGAACAAGAACGGACAGGTTGATGAGGAAGAGCGCGAGGCTGTGCGTCAGTACATGCGCGATCAGTTCGGTGGCGGCGCTGGCGGACCTGGTGGCGGTCGTGGAGGTCGCGGCGGCAATCCTGCTGGCGGCAGCGGCGGCGGTGCACCTGAGGTCTGATCACGCTTCAACAATATGAATTTCGCGCGCCTCGAGTACATGCTCGAGGCGCGCGTGTTTTTGGCCACGCGTCATTGTCGTCGCGGCGGGTATCTTCTCGCCGTTGTCACACGACGCCTTCGCAACTCGGCTCTCTCATCTTGCACCGCTGGCCGCGCAAACGGCAGTCACAGCGCCTCCGTGCGAGCGGAGGCTCGTCGAGTCGATCGCCGCGCTGCGACACTTAGTGTTTCCAAGTTTGCGCGCGCCTGGCGAGTTCGGTGAGGCACTCTCGCAGACAGTGGTCGCGGGGTTTGCGGAGTTGATCGCGGAAGCGTGTCATGTGTGCGGCGAGGCTGACGACGGGAGCAGAGCCGATCGATTCTTCGCAAGCGTTCCTGCGACCAGCGCGTTGCTCGCGCTCGATGTGGAAGCTGCCTATCGCGGCGATCCCGCTGCGCACAGCGAACTTGAGGTTGTCGTGTGTTACCCCGGCATTCGCGCACTTTTCGTCTATCGCTTCGCGCATGTGCTCGACTCGCTGAGCGTGCCGCTCTTGCCGCGAATGATGTGCGAGTTTGCGCATCGCGAGACGGGGATCGATATTCATCCGAGCGCGCGCATTGGCTCTGCGGTCTTCATTGATCATGGCAGTGGAGTTGTCATCGGACAGACCGCGGTCATTGGCGACCGCTGTCGGATTTATCAAGGTGTCACGCTCGGCGCGAAGAGTTTTGATCGCGCGGCCGATGGCACGATGCGTCGTGGATACAAGCGTCACCCAACGCTTGAGTCCGATGTCGTCGTGTATGCGGGCGCAACAATTCTTGGCGGCGACACTGTCATCGGCAAGGGCGCCGTGATTGCGGGCGGCGTGTTTCTTACTCACAGTGTTCCTGCGGGTCATCTTGTGACAGGTCCGCGCAGTGAATTGCGCGTGCTTTCGATGGACGCAACGCTGTAATGCCTGCACGCAACGCGACGAGTGCGACGGCTCCAAGTGCGCGCGCGAATCTCCTCATTGCAATCGGAGTCTTCGGTTTTGCAAGCGGTTTACCCAATGTGCTCCTCAACGACACGCTCGCCGCGTGGCTGAGCGATATTGGATTCACGCCCTCATCAATCGGACTGCTCTCGCTCATCACGCTGCCGTACGGATTGAAATTGCTGTGGGCTCCACTGTTCGATCTCTATTGCGCGCCAGGATTCGCATGGCTCGGACTTCGCCGCAGTTGGATCGCGTTTCTGTGCACGATTCTCGCAGTCGCGTTCATCGCGCTCGCAATGGTTGGTCCATCTGCCGTCGACTCGCCCGTGCTGCCTGTCGCCATTGTCGCGCTCGTCATCGCCGTGCTCAGCGCATCACTCGACGCGGCCATCGACGGCCATCGCGCTGACGCAGCTCACGGAGGCGCTAGTGGTCCCGCCGCAAGCGTGTTTGTGATGGGATATCGAATTGCATTCGTATCAATCGGCGCGCTCGTGCTCATGTTGCACGGCAAAATCGCGCTGCTTTTCGGCCCAGAAGGTGATCTCGCGGCGAGGGCGCTCGCATGGCGCTGGGCAGTTGGAGGTGCGGGCGTTGCGATGATCGCAGGCTTCGGCGCAGCACTCTTTGCGCCCGAAGCGCCGAAACGCACGGCATCGACTTCGCTCGCAGAAGCCATCGTGCAGCCATGCAAATCGTTTGTTCGCGCATTCGGCCCACGGCTCGCGATCGTGCTGTTTGTCGCGCTTATGTTCCGACTTCCCGATCTCTTAGGCAATCGAATGACGATGCCGTTCTTGCGCCAAGACCTTGGCTTCGAGCTCAGCGAGATCGGAACAATCCGACAAGCTCTCGGGTTTACGATGACAATAATCGGCGCGGTCATTGGTGGACTCTGCGTGAAGCGCTGGGGACTCCTTCGCGCACTGCTCGTCTTCGGCGCGCTCCAAGTCGCCTCCAACGCGGGCTACATCGTGCTCGCATGGTCAGGCAAGTCGCTCGCAGTCTTTGCAGGTGTCGTCGTTGTCGAAAGCCTCTGCAACGGTCTCGTGAGCGCCGCCTTCGTCGCGTATTTCATGACGCTTTGTGAGCCTCGCTTCGCAGCCGCGCAGTACGCCGTGCTCTCAGGACTTATGTACCTCGCGGGCGCGCTGGTCGGCGCTACGAGCGGCTATCTCGTCGAGCACTTTGGCTACGAAGGATTCTTCTGGATCTCCATCGTGGTCGGCATCCCGCCACTACTCGCGCTGCCGTGGGCAATGCCCGCGAACGCGAGCAGCGGCGTCAGCGCGAAAGCGATCAACTGAGCGACCCTCGCGAGTGCATCGGTCTCTACAATCGAATTTTCCCCTCACTTCGTCGCAGTCGCGACGGAGTCCTTGCTTGCGAGTTTCAACATGACTACGAACGACCGCTACGGCGCACGCACTTCCATCGAAACCGCAATGGGAAAGCGCGAGTACTACCGCCTCGACGCACTGAAGCAGTTCGGCGATGTCCGCACACTTCCGATCTCCATTCGCGTGCTGCTCGAAAGTTGTTTGCGTAACTTCGACGACTTCATCGTGACCGAAGAGCACCTCAAAGCGCTGATGCGCTACGACGCGCGTCAGGTCGGCGAGAATGAAATCCCATTCATGCCAGGACGCGTGGTTTTGCAGGATTTCACGGGTGTTCCGTGCGTGGTCGACCTCGCCGCCATGCGTGCGGCGATGAAGCGTCTCGGTGGCGATCCGAAGCGCGTGAATCCGCTTGTTCCTTGCGATCTTGTAATCGATCACTCAGTGCAAGTCGACGCATTTGCATCGGGCGTCGCGCTCTTGATCAATGGAGAAAAAGAGTTTGAGCGCAACATGGAGCGCTACGAATTTCTCAAGTGGGGCCAAGGCGCGTTCTCAAATTTCTCAGTGGTGCCGCCTGCCACAGGCATCGTGCATCAAGTGAATCTTGAGTACCTCGCGAAAGTGGTGTGGGAGAAAGACGGAGTGCTGTATCCCGATTCGCTCGTGGGTACTGATAGTCACACCACGATGATCAACGGCGCGGGCGTCGTCGGTTGGGGCGTGGGTGGCATCGAAGCGGAAGCGGTGATGTTGGGTCAACCGATCTACATGCTGATTCCTGAAGTCGTTGGCGTGAAGATCATTGGAAGACTTCCTGAAGGCGTCACCGCCACCGACATGGTGTTGCGTGCGACTGAAATCCTGCGCAAACACGGCGTCGTGAACAAGTTCGTCGAGTTCTTTGGTCCTGGTCTCGCGGAGATGCCGCTGGCCAATCGCGCGACGATTGCAAACATGGCGCCCGAGTATGGCGCGACGATTGGCTTCTTTCCTGTTGATGAACAAACGCTCGCATATCTGCGACTTTCAGGCCGGAGTGAAGCACTCATCAGCACGATCGAAACCTACGCGAAGATCAACGGCTTCTGGCGCGAAGACGATTCACGCGTGGTCTACTCGAGCGAGTTGGTCCTTGATTTGTCGACCATCGAGCCAGCGCTCGCGGGTCCGTCGCGTCCACAAGATCGCGTTCCATTGAGCGGCATGCAAAGCGCGTGGCGTCGCGATCTCGCGAAGGTCTTCGGCAAGTCGAGCAACGCATCGGGGACTGCGACGGCAACATTGACTGATGGCGTGAGCGTGCGTGATCCTGACGGCAACGAGTTTCAATTGCAGCACGGCGCAGTGGTCATCGCCGCGATCACGAGTTGCACGAACACTTCGAACCCGAGCGTCATGATTGGCGCAGGTCTCGTCGCGAAGAAGGCTGCAGCGCTCGGTCTCACGCGCAAGCCGTGGGTGAAGACTTCGCTTGCACCAGGCTCGAAAGTCGTCACCGAGTATCTCAACGCAGCAAATCTCATGAAGCCGCTCGAAGACTTAGGCTTCTATCTCGTCGGCTACGGCTGCACGACATGTATTGGAAATTCTGGACCACTTCCTGATCATATTGGCGCAGCCATCAAAGAGGGCGATCTCGCAGTCGCCAGCGTGCTGTCAGGCAATCGCAACTTCGAAGCGCGCGTGCATCAAGATGTGAAGGCGAATTACCTCGCGTCGCCGCCGCTGTGCGTTGCCTACGCGATTGCAGGAACGGTTGACATCGATCTGCAGAACGATCCGCTCGGCATCTCGAAGTCTGGCCAACCAGTGTTTCTCAAAGACATCTGGCCGAGCCAGGCGGAAGTCGAAGCAACGGTGCAGCAGTTCGTGACCCGCGCACAATTCGAGCGTGAGTACGCGGATGTGTTCAAGGGCTCGACCGAATGGCAGCAAATCGCTGCAGGCAAAGGCGAAATGTATGCGTGGAACGAAGACTCCACCTACATCCAAGAGCCGCCGTTCTTCGTCGACATGAAGCGCGAAGCGGGAACGATCTCGTCGGTGGCGGGTGCTCGTTGCCTTGCAAAGCTCGGTGATTCGGTCACGACGGATCACATCTCACCAGCGGGTGACATCAAGAAGGACGGACCTGCAGGGAAGTTTCTCGTTGCGCACGGCGTCGCGCCTTCGATGTTCAACAGCTACGGATCGCGTCGCGGCAATGACCGCGTGATGACGCGAGGAACTTTTGCAAACACGCGCATCAAGAATGAACTCGCGCCAGGAACGACTGGTGGACTCACCACGGACTTCACCGACGGCACAGTCAAGTCAATCTATGACGCAAGTTTGAATTACAAGGCAAAGGGAATTCCTCTCGTCGTGCTTACGGGCAAGGACTACGGAATGGGTTCTTCGCGCGATTGGGCTGCGAAAGGCACATTCTTGCTCGGCGTCAAGGTGGTCATCGCAGAAAGTTTCGAGCGGATTCACCGATCGAACCTCGTTGGCATGGGCGTGTTGCCGCTCACCTTCCTCGCGGGTCAATCGAGCGCTTCACTCGGCCTCACAGGCCTAGAGACATTCGATGTATGCATTCCCGAGGATGTAAAGGCCCGTCAGAACATCAAGGTTTCTGCGCGTCGCGACAATGGCAGCACGATTGAGTTCGAGACGCTCTGCCGAATCGATACGCCTGTCGAAGTGGAGTACTACCGCAACGGCGGAATCCTCAACACGGTGCTTCGAAAGATGCTTGCGCAGGCGTAGTCGAAGAGCCAACCAAAGGCGCAATTCATCAAAGGGTTCGGCCTTCGTCCGCACCCTTTGATTGTTTTTGGACTTTCTCTCTGCAAAAGAAGCATAAATCGAAAGAGCCTTCCAGAGCGCAGTAGGTTGTGCGCAAAGGGAGGTGTTGAATGAGTGGAGAACGAGTTGGACATTCAATTCGTGGCGAGCAGGCCGCGAAGATCGCAAAGGAACGCGCGCTGCGAGCCGCGACAACGGAATCCGTGCGCGACTACCGACGCGCACGGCGTCTCAAATCAGCGGAGGCTCGTGCGCGGATGCTCGCGTCAATCGAGCGCTCGCTGTTCGGCTACCGAATGCCGCCTGCCGCGGGGGTGCTGCTTGCTGCGCGCTGGAGCCGCGACGCGCTCGACGACTACTGCACGCGCTGTGGCGCAACTCGAGCGCCCTACGAAGATGTCACAGGCGGCTGCGGCGAATGTCGTACGCGGCGGCTTCCATTTGCTGCGACCGTGCGACTCGGCCGCTACGCGCCTCCACTTTCACAGTGGGTTCCCGCAATCAAAAATCGAGCGTGGCGCAATATGGGAGTGACGCTCGGGCGCGAACTCGGCGATGCCGTCATTGAAGCGGCGGCCGCCGATGTGATTCCGTTTCCTGATCTCGTGACCGCTGTCCCAGTGCACTGGTTGCGCAGAATGCTGCGAGGAATCGATCACTCTGAAGTCATCGCTAGCGAAGTTGCACACCGACTTCGAGTCCCATTTCGTTCAGTGCTCAAAGCACCGTTGGCGCATCGACAAGCAGGGGAGAATCGAGCAGAGCGCGATCGACGCGGCCGATTTCAGCTGCGCAGTGCAGATAGCCGACTAGAAGGAGTCAACATTCTCCTGATTGATGACGTTCGAACGACGGGTGCGACTCTTCAAGATGCAGTCCACACGCTGCGCCTTGCACGGCCAAGATCAATCGCCGTCGCGG
>QWPU01000148.1 GCA_003671065.1 Planctomycetota bacterium
CCCGCAGCGTGCGGTGCTGTCGTATTCTCCTGCTCACATGGCAAAGCCCTCACTTGCTCCCGAAGGCACCGTCCGCGTCACCGACGAAGGTGGAGTGGTGCATGTAGTGTTGACGGGGGATCTGACCAGCGCGACCATTTCAGGGATTCGCGCATCGATTGAACAGAGCTTGCCCGCCCGTATCTCCAAAGGCATCGCGCTTGATCTCGCGGGAGTTACCCAACTTGACGCATCAGGGGTCTCAATTGCGGTGTTTCTTTCGCGGCTTGCAACTGCGCGTGCGCTGACCTACCAAACGCTGGGCGCCAATAAAGATCGAGAGTTGCTCGTCGACCTTGCGTTGCGCGGACAAGAGTTGCAGCCGCATCCACCGCACATCAGCGCGGTGCGTGTTGCAGGAATCTTCGCCATCGGCGCGGGCGCGTTCGTTGTCGAACTCATCAGTTTCATCGGCGAAATGGCGCTGGTGGTCGTCCACATAGTGAAACGACCGAAGTTGCTGCGCATGCGCGATACGGTGAATTTCATGGCGCGTCACGGTACGGACGCGGTGCCGGTGGTGGGTCTCCTTGGACTTCTCATCGGCGCGATCATCGCCTTTCAGACTTTCGATCCACTCGCAAAGTACGGCGCGAAACTACAGGTTGCTGATGTCGTTGCGATTTCGATCGTGCGCGAACTTGGACCACTGATCACCGCGATCATTCTCGCGGGTCGTTCGGGAAGCGCGTTTGCCGCAGAAATCGGCACGATGAAGGTGACGCAAGAGCTCGACGCACTGCGGACATTCGGCATCGATCCCGTGCGGTTCCTCGTGATTCCGCGCTTGCTCGCGGTCGTGATCGTCACGCCGTTGTTGTCGGTGTATGCGTCAATTCTCGGCGTCTTTGGTGGCTATCTCATCCTCGGTCCGCACGGATTCACTGGCGCGCAGTACATGGATGAGGTCCGCAAGGCGCTCACCATCGGCGGCTTTCTGCAGGGGCTTGCGAAGGCAGCGGTGTTTGCGATTCTCGTCGCGTCGATTGGATGTCTCGCCGGACTTCGCACGGGGCAGGGGCCTGGTGCTGTCGGCATGAGCACGACGCGCGCAGTGGTTGCTGGAATTGTCGCGATCGTCGTTGCGGATAGCGTGCTCGGAGCGTTCTTCTACACGCTTGGGATCTAACTATCGAGAATCTGAAGTTTGAAAATCTGATGCACGCCGCGACCACAACACCAGCACTCTCTACTTCGCGCGAGGTGGCGATTTCGCTGCAAGGAGTATCGATTGGCTACAACGGCAACGCGATCATCGAGAGCATCGACCTCGACATTCTTGCGGGTGAGATTCTGTTTATCGGTGGCGGATCAGGAAGCGGCAAGACCACGCTGCTCTCCTGCTTGACGGCGCTTCGCAAGCCCATCGCAGGATCGATCGTTATTGACGGCGTGAACATCGCTGACGCAACCGATGCTGAAATCCAGCATGTTCGAAGGCGTTTTGGCGTGATGTATCAACTGGGCGCTCTCTTTGGTGGCAAGACGCTGCTTGAGAATGTACGACTCCCGTTGGAAGAGTTCACTGATCTCAGCGATGACGCAATGGATGATGTGGCGCGCACGAAGCTAGGTCTCGTTGGTCTCGGCGCACATGCGCACAAGGAACCATCGGAAATCTCAGGTGGCATGCAGAAGCGCGCCGCGATTGCTCGCGCACTCGCGCTTGATCCACCGATCATCTTTCTAGATGAGCCGAGCGCAGGCCTCGATCCTGTGACGAGCGCAGACCTCGACGCAATGGTGAAGGCGCTCAATCACATGCTCGGCACGACCTTCGTCATCATCTCGCATGAACTCGCGAGCATTTATGCGATTGCGGATCGTTTCGCCATGCTTGATGGTGCGCGCAAGAAACTGGTGGCGCTCGGGCCGCCAGCAGAGTTGCGTGAGAAGACAACTGATGAGTGGGTGCGTCGTTTCTTGAACCGAGTTCCCAGTGGAGATGCCTGACTATGAGCGCGTCGAGAGAATTTAATGTTGGTGTCTTCGTGATCGTCTCTACCGCACTCGCCTTTGGTGGCGTGATCTCGATCGGTTCAGGGAGATTCTTCAAACAGACCGAGATGATCGAGACCTCGACCATAGACTCGGTGAATGGACTCACAGTCGGGAGTCCCGTGAAGTATCGCGGCGTGCCCATTGGTGAAGTAAAGGCGATTTCGTTTTTAGATCGCTACTACCCTCACGCAGATGAGTATCCCGATGTGTTTGATTTCGGAAGCCCCGTGGTGATTCGCATGGAGGTTCGGCTCGATGTCTTCGGTGAAGAACAAGCAGGGAATTTCACCAGTAACATCACGCGCGGCGTGGAGACAGGCTTGCGCGCGCGCCTGACATCAGCTGGGCTCACAGGCGGATTGTTTGTCGATCTCGATCTCGCTGATCCGACCGCATTTCCAGCAAAAAAGCTGGCATACGTACCTGACTATCCCTTCATCCCGAGCGCGCCGAGCAGGCTCGATCAATTGTTCGATCGCCTTCAATCGATCTCGGCAAGCCTTGCGGAAGTGGACTTCTCAGGTCTTGGGTCCAGTCTGCAAACAACAGTGACGGACATCGATGGCGTCGTGACGCGTCGCCTCGATCCCATGCTCGCTGATACAGGGAAGTTCATTACCGAACTGCGTGTGTCAAACGACAAACTTCAGAAACTCCTCGACGATCCGACGATTCCTACCACGCTTGCGAATGTGGAAGCGTTCACCAACGAACTCAAGGCGGGCTTCGAAGGTTCTACGCCTGACATCCGCACCGCGATTGCGGAGTTGCCCAAGATGATGACGGCCGCGCGCGAAGCGGCTCAGCGCCTTGATGCGATGGTCAGTTCAGCGCGCGTGCAGTCGATCCTCAAGGGCCTTGATGCCGCCGCCACGGATCTTGGACCGACCATCCAGAAATACGATCATATCGGCGCGCAAGTGTCAGATTTCCTCGACAGCGAAGGCTATGAACTGCGCCAACTCATCACGGCACTTCGTCAAGCATCAGAGGATCTCGCAACACTCATGGATCGAGTGAGTCACGATCCGCCGTCGTTGTTCTTCGCAGCACCACCGAAGCCCGCTCACCCTGGTGACATCGTGGGACCTAGTAAGTAATGCGCGCTGCAATCGTTCTCGCTCTATCTGTGTTGCTCTCGACATCTGTTTTCTAGTATTGGCTGCTCGAGTTGGATCACGCTATGAAACCACTTCACGCTCTCAGCTGTATTTCTCTCTCGCTCACCTGCACCGTGTTGAGCGGCTGCTCGATGTTCAATCGAACTCTCGAACCAGGCGCGCGCTTCTTCGTCGCGCCTGCGTCGATCGGTCCGATCGATGGCGAAAAGTTTGAGAGCATCATGGTGCAGCGTTTCCGCACCGTGCCCCCGAGTGACAACACCAACTTCTGCTACGTGCGGGAGGATGGAAGTTGGCAGATGGATCAAACAAACGGGTGGTTCACGGATCCTGCCGACATGTATTGCGATGTGTTCGCCGCAGCGCTTGAACAGTCGGGGCGCTTTCGCATGGTTGGACTTGAAGGCGTGAGTGTGCGCTTCGACTTCCGTCTTGAAGGCGTCGTCGAATCGCTCTATGCCGATTACTCGGACCCTGAGAAGCCGGTGGCCGTGGTGACACTGCGTGCATATCTCTTTGATCGACGCGAAGCACACATACGACTCATTGCGTCCGTGTTTGGGACAGGCCGATCAGTCGTGGTCGGCAAGACCGCGCCTGCGCTGGCAGATGCGTTTTCGATTGCGTCGCATGATGCGCTGAAGGCGACGATTGAAGCGTTGCCAAAGCAAGTGCCGCTCGCTGAAGTTCCCGTAAAGCCCGCAGAAACTAACGCAGCAAACTGAAGTGGCGCACACGAACAGCTTCCTTGCGAGTCGCCTATTGTGTATGCCTCAATGAGCGCAGGATCTCTTCAACGCAATACGCAACGGCTCCCTGCGCGAGCTCCATTGGAGCGGGCGGCGCGCGAATTGATGGCGCGAGTTGCAACGGTTGCGCTGCCTGACTCGGGTGCGTTCACGCGCGTTGAAGTTGCGATTGATGTGCATGCGAGTTCAGAGCCGTGCGACATGCTGCACTGGTTGCGCGCGGCGAGCGCGGGAACGCGTCGTTACTTTCGCGATCGCACTGCGAAGTGCGAAATCGGTGGCATAGGACGATGTGTGAGCACCACATTTGGCCAGCATGAAACATGGAAGCAACAGGGAAGTGGCGTGGGACTCGAGCGCGCGAGCGCTTGGTTTGTTGCGATCCCGTTTGATTCGTCGCGCGCGCGCGATGTTGAGTGGACGGGTTGGTCGCATACTGAATGTGTGTTGCCCGAGATTGAATTGCGTCGCGACGGCGAACTGCACACCTTGGCGGTGAACATCAGTGCGGAGAGTTCGCGTGAATCATTCATGGATCAACTAGATGCGTTGGCGCAGCCTGTGCTCAGTTGCACAATTGAACCCGCGCTTGTGCGCGAGTGTGATGGCGACGGCGAAGCGCAGTGGTCTCGCGCGGTGCGCGGTGGGCTCGAACGCATTCGTTCGGGCGCGTTGCGCAAGATTGTGATTGCAAGGCGACGAGCGTACGCGGCGAGTGGTCTGCTCGATCCCGTTGCAGTATTGGCGCGCCTTGCTGCGCGTGAATCGCGCGGTTTCCGATTTCTCGTCGAAGCTGGCCAAGGTAAGGCGTTTCTTGGAGTGACGCCCGAGCGACTGGTCTCACGCAGTGGCCGCATCGTGCGTAGTGAAGCCGTTGCGGGCACGCGTCCGCGCGGCGTCGATGGTGTGGCGGATCGCTTGCTCGGTGAGTCGCTTCTTGCAAGCGCGAAAGATCGTCGAGAGCACGAGATCGTGGTTGAGCGCGTGCGTGAAGCGCTGGCAACTTGCGCGACTTCACTGCGAGTCGATGCGCAGCCGCGCTTGCTGCGCCTTGCGTATGTTCAACACCTCACGACTCGTGTGTATGCCGAGATTCGCGCAGGTGTCAGCGACGCTGATCTCGTCGCGCTGCTGCATCCAACGCCTGCCGTTGCGGGTGCGCCTGTTGCCGAGGCAATTGAGGCACTGCGCGATTTCGAGCCGTTCGATCGCGGTTTGTACGCGGGTGCGGTCGGCATTGTGAGTAGTGATGGTGCGGAGATCAGCGTCGCTATTCGTTCTGCGCGTATTGATGGCGACAGGCTGACTGCTTATGCAGGTGCGGGAATTGTTGAAGGCTCGGATGCCGCTGAAGAGTGGCGCGAGACGGGGCACAAACTACTTGCGTTCGAGCGATTAGCAACATGATGCGATGTAGGCGTCAGTCACTTCGAGCAAGATCAATGCCTTCTTTCCATGCATAATGCGCCCAACATCAACTTCGCGTGGACCATGCTCGCCGCTGAAGAGTGCTTTCGGCTTGGCGTGCGTCATGCAGTGATTTGCCCAGGTTCGCGCAGCGCGCCGCTTGCGCTTGCCTTTGCGCGTCACGGTGGAATTCGCGTGCAGGTTGCTCATGATGAACGGGGCGCAGCGTTTGTTGCGCTTGGAATTGCCAAGTCATCGGGCATCCCCGCAGTGTTGGTGCTTACCAGTGGAACCGCGGTTGCCAACGCGCTTCCCGCCGTGGTTGAAGCGCGCATGTCGCGCACGCCGCTGCTGGTGTTTGCCGCAGATCGACCGCCAGAACTGCGTGATTGCGGCGCAAATCAGGCGATTTCGCAGGCGCAGTTGCTTTCGGCAGCGACGCGTTGGTCGTGCGATATGCCGTGCCCAACGATTGACACGCGCGCGGAGTTCGTGCTGTCCACCATCGACGAAGCATTCGCGCGTGCGTGTGGAACTGCGGGTGCTCAAGCGGGCGCGGTGCATATCAATTGGCAATTTCGCGAGCCACTCGCGCCTGATGTGGTTGCGTGGGATGTGGCTTGGCTGTGGTCGATTGTGCGTTGGACTAAAGACGCGTCGCGCGCGCCGTGGCGTGTGAGTGGCGCGCCGACTCCGTCAAGCGTTGTTGTCGACAACGCAATTGTTGTTGCGGGGCGATGCGATTCGCTCACGGCGCTCTCGCTTGTGAAGTGGCGCGGGACGCTGCTTGCTGACGTGACGAGCGAACTTGCCGCGTCAAACACTGCGGGCGCGGATCTAGTGTTGCGCGCGGCGAGTGATGGTGATGGCAACGCGGAGTTGCGCGAAGCACTGCGCGTTGAAGCGCTCGCGGTTGTTGGTGATGCGGTGGTATCGAAGCGTCTTAACGCGTGGATCTCTCAGCAAGAAGGTGTCACGGTCTTTGGTGTGGGTGATCCGCGCATGGATTCGTTTCATCGCGCGAGTGGGGTTTATGCGGCGCCTGTGTTGTTTGAAGCGGATGCGAAACTGGCGCCTCACGCAGGATGGAAGCGCGCACTGAGTTGCGCGACGAAAGCTGCGGGCAAAGCGCTCGCGTCGGAACGAACTCTCACCGAACCGACCGCGATTGCTGATGCAACCGCAGCATGCGCGGCGCATCAAGACGGCACGATCTTTTACGGCTCGAGCATGCCGATACGCGATGCGGATGTGTTCGCGCTGCATCCGCCCAAGGGCTGGAGTGTTGGATCGAATCGTGGTGCGAGCGGCATTGATGGCTTGCTTGCAACCGCAGTTGGTCACGCGCTTGTATCGGAGCAACCTGTTGTTGCGTTCGTTGGTGATGTGAGCATGCTGCATGACCTCAACAGTTTGCAACTTGCGGCGAGCGTGGCAACTCCACTCGTCATCGTGCTGCTTAACAATGATGGCGGTGGAATCTTCCGCTACCTCCCAATCGCCAAGAACGCAGCAGTGACGCCTCTGGAGTTCGCGCAGTGCTTCACGACTCCGCACGGTCGATCATTTGCATTGATCGCGAAAGCGTTTGGGCTCGCGTGTGAAACGCCGACGACTCGCGCAGCGCTTTCGAAAGCAGTGGTGAAGGCGTTGCGTCGCGGCGGCGCGACGATGATTGAAGTTGTCTGCACCGCGCAGGCGAGCGAAGAAGTGCGCGCGCGCGTCGTGACTGCTTCGACCACAGCGCTCTCACGAGAGTTCCGCGCATGAAACGCGCCGTGCTGCTGCACGGTTTCCTCGGCTCACCCGCCGATTGGGCTGATGTGCTCGCGCATCTTGCGCCTGGCATTCAGTGCGAGTGCGTGGCGCTGCGTGATCTTGGGTGTACATCGATCGCCAGCGCGGCGCAACAACTTGCGTTGAGGTTGGAGAGTGAGCCTTGCGACGCACTCATCGGTTACTCAATGGGCGGACGCATTGCGCTCGAACTCGCGGCGACACGGCCCGAGCTCGCGCCTCAACTGTTGTTGCTTTCGACAAGCGCAGGAGTGAGTGAGCGAGCCGAGCGCGAAGTTCGCGCGCGTGAAGACGATGCGCGCGCAGGGCAGTTACGCGAGCTCGGCATCGACGCGTTCGCGCAGCAGTGGTACGAACTGCCACTATTCGCGCCGTTTCGCGCGCATTCGGCCTTCATGCATGCCCGCGCCCGTCGTACGCTTGGCGACGCTGATTTCTGGAGTGATTGCATCGCCGCTTGTTCGCCCGGTCGCTCGGCCTGCCGTGAAGACGCGCTGATCCAACGCGCCTCGCGCAGCACGCTCGCAGTAGGCGCGCTTGACG
>QWPU01000149.1 GCA_003671065.1 Planctomycetota bacterium
CATGTCCTTGAGCGACATCCACGGCCGACCACGCAGCAACGCGTAGCGCAGCCAGAGCATGTACCCCACCAAACTGTATGTGTGGTAGATCATGATCTTCGCGTGCCCACCTGGCTTGAGCACTCGATACGCCTCGCGAATTGCTTGCGGGGTGTCGGGGGAATGATGCAAAACTCCCCAAGAATAGACTAAATCAAAGGTGTTGTCAGGAAAGGCGAGGTGCTCCGCGTCACCAGCGGCGAGTACTGATGCGAGGCCAAAGATTTCCAAACGCTTGCCCGTGTATTCGATCGCTTGTGTGGTGAGATCGATGCCGTGAAGCACAGCGCCCGCACGCGCAAACTGCAGATGATCGGCTCCTAGACCAACCCCGATTTCGAGGACCTGCTTCTGGTTGTACGAGGCGAAATCCGCGAAGGTCTTGATGTAGGGCTCGAGGGTGTAGCGCACTTCCTCTTGGCGCAAAAAATTCTCGCGTTCCGAGGGAGTCCCTTGAAGGTACAGATCTCGGCCGCATGGGGACGCTTGCCAGTAGTCGCGAACGGAACTCTTGAGGTCTTCCATGGGTACATCTCCTCCCGCTCAATCTGTGGGATAAGGATTGGATCCTACACATTTCTTGATTTCAGAGGTACGCCAGAACGGGGCGCGCTTGAGAGGCGTTGATCGGCTCCCTCTCCCGTCGGGTGTGAAAGTTCAGCGGCGCTCCTCGATGCCAATGTGGCAGACCGCGCCACTTCGTTCGCACGCCCTCGCCGTGATTGGCGCATCGAACTGCCCCTCATGGTTGGCACGATCGTTGCTTTCCGCGGCGACCTCATTGCTTCGCAGGGAGCATTGGATGTCAGAGTCAGCCGCGTGCAATCCGAGCTCACACCTGAGCCTCGGCGCGCGAGAAGGAACCAACAAATGTCTACAGGAACTGGCAAGATCGCAAGCATCATCATCGGCATTGACCTCGGGACGACCAACTCGTGCGTCGCCATCATGGAAGGCGGCCAACCGAAGGTCCTCATCAACGCGCAGGGCAACCGCACCACCCCATCGGTGGTCGCGTTCACCGACAAGGGCGAGCGCCTCGTCGGCCAGCCTGCGAAGCATCAGCAGGTCACCAATCCAAAGAACACCGTGTACTCCATCAAGCGCTTCATGGGGCGCCGGATGGATGAAGTCGCACGCGAGCAGCGCATGGTGCCCTACGAAGTGATCGGCAGCGGCGAGCAACTTGTGAGGGTGAATGTGCGTGGTAAGGAATACACGCCGCCTGAAGTTTCGGCGATCGTGCTGCAAGAGCTCAAGAAGATTGCCGAGGATTACCTCGGTGAGAAGGTCGAGCGCGCGGTCATCACTGTGCCTGCCTACTTCAACGATGCGCAGCGTCAAGCGACCAAAGATGCTGGCGAAATCGCTGGCCTCAAGGTCGAGCGCATCATCAACGAACCAACCGCCGCAGCACTTGCTTACGGTCTCGAGAAGAAGAAGAACGCGCGCATTGCTGTGTTCGATCTCGGCGGAGGCACATTCGATGTGTCGATCCTCGATGTCGGTGACGGCGTGTTCGAAGTGCTCGCAACACATGGCGATGGTCACCTCGGCGGCGATGACTTCGATGATCGCATCATCACCTTCCTTGCTGATGAATTCCGCAAGAAGGAAGGCATCGATGTCACCAAGGACGCGATGGCGCTGCAACGATTGAAGGAAGCGGCAGAGAAGGCGAAGATCGAACTCTCCAATCAAATGGAGACAACGGTGAATCTGCCGTTTATTACCGCTGATCAGAACGGGCCGAAGCACCTTCAAGTTGGACTCACGCGGGCGAAGTTCGAGGACTTGTGCAGTGATCTCTTCACGCGCCTTCGTGGTCCGTGCGAACAAGCGCTCAAGGATGCGAAGTTGCAGCCGACGGAAGTGCAAGAGGTCGTGATGGTCGGCGGTTCAATTCGCATTCCAAAGGTGCAACAGCTCGCGAAGGAAATCTTCAAGACTGAAACACTCGATCGCTCGATCAATCCCGATGAAGTTGTGGCCATTGGTGCCGCGATTCAAGGCGGCGTGCTCGCAGGCGATGTGAAGGATGTGCTGCTCCTCGATGTCACGCCACTCTCGCTTGGCGTTGAAACGCTCGGCAGCGTGATGACCTCGCTTATCCCGCGCAACACCACGATTCCAACATCGAAGAAGGAAACTTTTTCGACCGCGAGTGACAACCAGAGCTCGGTGACGATCCATGTGTTGCAAGGCGAGCGTCCGATGGCTAACGACAATCGAAGCCTCGGTAAGTTCGATCTCACGGGTTTGCCCACCGCTCCGCGCGGCGTTCCACAGATTGAAGTTGAATTCGCGATTGATGCCAACGGCATTCTCAATGTGTCGGCGATGGATGTCGCCACCAAGAAGAAGCAAGAGATCAAGATCACGGGCTCGTCAGGTTTGTCGAAGGACGACATCGAAAAGATGAAGCGTGAAGCGGAAGCACACGCGGCTGACGACAAGGCGCGACGCGAACTCGTCGACCTTCGCAATCAATCGGAGCAAGTTGTCTACGGCGCGAAGAAGACCATGACCGATCTCGGCGACAAGGTGCCGCCAGCAACGCGTAGTGCGATTGAGAGTGCGATCTCGAATGTTGAGGAGCGCGTGAAGGGCGATGATGCGGTCGCGATTCAGAAGTCGGTTGATGCGCTCAATCAAGCGGCGCAAGAACTCGGCAAGATCTCGTATGAGTCAGCGAAAGCCGAAGGCAAGACCGAAGGCGCCGACGCAAACGCCGCTGGCGAAGGCGGTGGTAAGAGCGGATCGAAGGACGATGTCATCGACGCTGAGTATGAAGTGAAAGACAGCTGATTCGACACACGCTCGATCAATTGATCGACGCGTCACAAGTTCATATCCAACGGCCGCGGATCTCTTCCGCGGCCGTTGTCTTTGGTCGATTGTTGCCAGACAAGTGCTGCCGTCCACCCAATCACCACCCACGCAAGTCACGCTAAACTGCGGCGCTCGATGCCCACTTCCGCACCTTTGCCCAAACCAATGCTGACCGTGAAAGGGATTCCTGTCTCACCAGGAATCGTGATCGGTCGCGTGTTTGTGCTCGGTGAAGCGGAAACGCATGTGCCGCATCGCATCATCGAAGAGAACGAAATCGATGCGGAACTCGGTCGCCTCGAGCGCGCGCTGCGTGAGGCTCACGCGGATCTCATTCAACTGCGCGATCGCACCGAGCAACAACTCGGCCGCGAAGCCGCCAAGATCTTCGGCTTTCACCTCGGACTCCTCAGCGACCCCGCGCTGCTTGGGCCGATTCGCGAATGCATTCGTCGCGATCGCGTCAACGCTGAAAGCGCCGTCGCTGATGCATTTAAGAAGATCACCGACCAGTTTCTCGCCATCGGCAACGAAGTGTTTCGCCAGAAGGCGAATGATGTGTTGGATCTCGATCGCCGCGTGCTCGGCAAACTCATGGGCGAGAACGAGTCGCGCCTGAGCGCGCTTGACGAGCCCGTGATCATCGTCGCGCACGAACTCACGCCCTCGCAAACTGCGGGCATGGATCGCAAGAAGATCCTCGGCATCGCGACGGATCTCGGTGGCCGCACCAGTCACACCTCGATCGTCGCGCGCGCGATTGAAATTCCCTGCGTCGTTGGTTGCCAACGCGTGATGGAGCGCGTTGATGATGGCGACTGCGTCATCGTTGATGGCGATACGGGCGTGGTCATTGTGCGTCCGACCGAGCGCACGCTGCAGGAATATCGCACGCAACAAGATCGTTTCTCGGCCTATCGCAAGGTGCTGCGCGAAACCGCTCCACTCGAAGCGCTCACCACCGATGGCGTGCGCATCTCGCTGCTTGGCAACATCGAGTTCCCGCACGAAGTCGAAAGCGTGCTCGCCAACGGCGGAGACGGCGTTGGCCTGTATCGCACAGAGTTCCTCTATCTCACATCCGATCACGAGCCCACGGAACAGGAGCAATTCAACGCCTACAAGCAGACGCTTGATCTGCTCGCAGGTCGACCCTGCACCATTCGCACGCTCGATCTCGGCGCCGACAAGTACACGCAGCAACGCGCCCACGAGCCTGAACGCAATCCGTTCCTTGGTTTGCGTTCAATCCGCTACTGCTTGCAGAATCGCGAGATGTTCAAGACGCAACTGCGCGCGATTCTTCGCGCGAGCGCCTTCGGTCCACTCAAGGTGATGTTCCCGCTGGTGTCCACGCTCATGGAGTTGCGCCAAGCGAAGATGATCCTGAACGATGTCTGCGAAGAACTTGACGAGGAAGGCATCGCGTTCGATCGCGCGTTGCAGGTCGGCATCATGGTTGAAGTCCCCAGCGCCGCTTTGATGGCCCGCGCATTTGCGGACGAGTGCTCGTTTTTCTCGATTGGCACCAACGACCTCATTCAGTACACCCTCGCGGTCGATCGCGGCAATGAGCGGGTCGCGAATCTCTATACGGGAGCCTCCCCCGCAGTCCTGTATCTCGTCAAGCAGATCATTCGGGCAGGCAAGCGCGCGGGCATCGATGTCTCGCTCTGTGGCGAGATCGCGGGCGAGGCGATCTACACCATGTTGCTGATCGGGCTCGGAATGCGTACACTGTCGCTCGTCCCTAGCCAGATTCCGCTCATCAAGCGCGTGATCAGGTCAGTCGACATCCCCCACTGCGAACAGTTGGCCCGCCGGGTTGGCTCGTTTGATTCCGAACGGCAGGTGCTCAACACCCTCCGCGACGAGCTGAGAAAAATCGACCCCGACTCGTTCGGCGGCTGGATGGCTGAATAGCGCGCTTTTCTGCGCGAAACAGCCTGAAACCACTGAGCGTGAGCGATCGACAATCTTGACTGAAACAACGAATTTTGAGGCCGTAAGAGAGTCCTTGGCGATGGCGGTTCATCCGCATCCCAATCAGGATTCGTGCGCGTCGCTGCTGAGAACACCTCGAGAATCATCGAGTACTCAGGGCGGACGAACGAATCGTGCAGCAGAGCGCCTAGCGCGCTCGAAATGCACTCCCTTCACGGTCGGGCGGTTGTCGCAAGTGCTCCTGCGCTGCGAACGACCGAATGGAACATCGTGTGCGCCGCTGCGCACCCCGTCGCGAGAATCTCGAATTCCCGACGCCGATTGCAGCGACTCCCACGACGCGAGCGCGCGGATTTCCGCGCAAAGGTCGCGGTGCAAGGCGGACTTGTCTTTCAGACAAACCACTCGCACCGACGCCTGATCACTGCCCCGTCTGTTACGGCGGCGTGCTCGCCCGAAGGCCCCTTCTGCCTTGGCATTCTGCCTTTGGTAGATGAAGCCTCTCCCGACCGCGAACTACTGAACGCATGCGCGCAAGCCATGCGCATGACTTTCTTGCATTGCCTCTCAGAGTGGCGCAAGCCAGAGAGAAGTAACGAGTGATGCAGAACGACATGATGAACGACATGAACGAGCAGTTGGTGGACGGTGACGCAATCGACACTACAGGCAACAACGCAAGCAGCAACCCCCACGAGGTCAAGATCAACAGCGCGGCCGCGGAGTTTCCTGACGATCCAGGAACGGGCTTTGGCTTCGTGTCGAGCGATGAAGTTGCGCGTGAAATCGCGGCTGAAAGTGCAGTCGACGGCGAGGCGCATGACGACGCGCTTGAAGACGCGACTGACGACGACCACGCTCCGTTGACCGACGAAGAACGCAGCGAACTTTCGCAAGCCGATGCTGAAGCGCGCACTGATGCCGACGAAGCCGCGGCGGCCTACGCGCGTGCGTCGATGCGCGATTTCGACGCGCCCGTTGAAAGCGCGGTCACCGAAGCTGACGAGCCAGTCGACGCCCATCGCGGCGATAAGCCACGCCAACTCGTCATCGTCAACGATGTGCCTGGCGACGAGACACGCATTGCGATTCTTGAGCAAGGCCGACTCACGCAGTTTTACTCGGAGCGCGCAGCGACTTCGACGAATGTTGGATCGATCTACAAAGCACGCGTCGTCAATGTCGAACCAGCCATTCAAGCCGCGTTCGTTGACTTCGGCGAAGGCGCCAACGGCTTCCTCCACATCTCTGATCTGCATCCGAAGTATTTCCCTGGCGACATGGACAAGACCGAGAAGGTCGGCCGCAAGATTCCTCGTCGTTCGCGACCGATGATGCAAGAAGCACTTCGTCGCGGACAAGAGATCGTCGTGCAAGTGCTCAAGGAAGGTCTGGGCTCGAAGGGCCCAACCGTCACGAGCTATTTGTCGATTCCTGGGCGATTGCTGGTGATGATGCCAGACATGGACAATGTCGGCGTGAGCCGCAAGGTCGATGACGAAGACAGCCGTCGCCAGATGCGCAAGATTCTCGATTCGCTCAATTTGCCCGAGGGTTTTGGCTTCATTCTGCGCACGGCGGGCTTTGACTCCACGCGCACTGAACTGGCGCGCGATGCGCAGTACCTCACGCGTTTATGGCAAGTCATGGACAAGCGCATGAATGCAGTGGGCGCACCTTGCAGCCTCTACACCGAAGGCGACATTCTGCTGCGCACCATTCGCGATTGCATCGACTCGGCCGTCGACGGCATCGTGGTCGACAGCGAAAGTGCGTTCCATCGCGCGAAGGCGTTCCTTGATGTCGTGGCACCGAAGACTTCGGCGCGCGTGCATTTCTACGACCGCCGCATGCCGATCTTCCACGCGTTCGATGTCGAACGCCAAGTCGACATGATTCACAGTCGCGAAGTGCCGCTGCCATCGGGCGGCGCGTTGGTGATTGATCAAACCGAAGCGCTTGTTGCTATCGATGTGAATAGTGGGCGCTCACGCAGCGCGCGCGACAGCGAGACCAACGCGTATCAAACGAACCAAGAAGCGGTCGATGAGATCGCACGACAGATTCGTCTGCGCGATCTCGGCGGCGTGATCGTGAGCGATCTCATCGATATGCGCATGTCGAAGCATCGACGCGATATCGAAGACCGTCTCAAGCAAAATCTTTCGAAGGATCGTGCGAAATCGACGGTCACTGAGATCAGTGAATTCGGCATCGTTGAGATGACGCGCCAACGCATGCGTCCAAGTTTGCGCAAGACGCACTACATGGATTGCCCGCATTGCAGCGGTCACGGCGAGATTCGTATGCCTGACACCGTTGCGAGCGACGCGATGCGACGCATGCAACTCGTGCTCGACATGGAGAAAGTCGCGCGCATCGAAGTCGTGTGCTCGAGCAAAGTCGCGGCCGTGCTGTTGTCGCGCAAGCGCCGCGCGATGGGTGAACTTGAAGAACTCTTCGGCAAGAAGATCGAAGTGCGTATTAGCGAAGCGATTGCGGTTGATCGCGTCGATCTCTATGCGTATGACGATCGCAACGCCGATGTCGATCTCGATCGACCGCTGCGCATTCCGACGCCTTCGCTCGCGAGCCTTCCGACTGACATTGAAGAGGATGAGCACACAGGCGCGAACAATGGATCACACAACGGATCAAACGCCCAAGACCGCGGCGATACTGCCAGTGACGGTCAAGGTCGAGGCGGTCGCCGTCGTCGTCGTCGTCGCAAGCCTGCTGCTGCTGATGCCACCTCGATCATTCTCTCGGGCGGATTCGATGATCTTCCAGACATCGATGAAGACGAAGAGAGCGTGTCGCAAACGCTTGCGCGCG
>QWPU01000015.1:0-18513 GCA_003671065.1 Planctomycetota bacterium
GCAACAGCTCGCCGCGCAGTTGTCCTCCGTTACTGCTGGGCGTGACGACACAGAATTTCTGAGCGTGCACCTCAAAATATCCGCCGAACTTCTTGGCGCTGATGCAGGTTCGATTGAAGTGCATCCGCTCTCTGCAGGCTCCGCTGTGCTGAGCGCGTCGTTTGGGTTTGATGCGCGAATCTGCAAGTCCGTGAACGCTGCATTTCACGACTTGGATCAGGCGAACCGTGGTTTGGGATTGAGCGGAGTCGGGATGAGCGAACCGCGTGAACTCACGGAATTCCCGCGTCTGCAGCGGACGCTGCTGTTGTCGTTGCTGCACCGCACGGGCCTGCGTTCTGTAGTCAATTGTGCACTTTCAGATAGCGCGGGACTGCCGTTTGGCACTGCGCGTTTCTTCTTCACCGACGGATTCGTGCCCAGCAAGAGTGCGCGATTAATGACTGAAGCGTTGGCGCAAGGCGCGGCGCGAACGCTCGAGCGTCGTTGGTTGCAGCAACGATCCGATGCCGCAAATAAGCAGGTTCGAGCACTGCTCGACGGAGCGCTCGACGCAGTGGTCATGGCGGATCGAGAAGGTCTGATTGTCTCGGCAAATCAAGCAACCTATGCACTCTTTGGTTTCACGGGGGATGAACTTCTTGGCGCGCCTCTCGCCATGATTCTTCCCGATCTCCCCGAGTTTCCCCGCGGAGTGGTCCGCGAGAAACTGAAGACCTCACCTGATCCATTGTCTTCCTCGCATTTCAAATCCGCAGTGTTCGAGGTTGAGGCTCGCAGACGCGATGGCACCGTGGTTCCTCTTGAACTCTCGCTCAGTGACACGCTTGAAACAGGGAATGTGATCGCGATTATTCGCGATATCACCGCGCGCAGATTGCAAGAGAACATCGTTCGCGATTCAGATCGTCTCGCGATGATCGGCACGCTTTCTGCAGGTCTCGGTCACGACATGAACAATGTCCTCTTGCCTGTACGGGCGCACTTAAACGCGCTCGACGCTTCGGGCGCGCAGATGAACGCAGCGGATCGTCGCGAACATGTGCAAGAGATCCGAAGTTGCGTTGGATATCTGCAGAAACTTGCCGATTCGCTGCACTTGCTTGCTATGGATCCTAAGGCGGAGGCAGACTCAGGCGCGTGGACCGATCTCGCGTTGTGGTGGGCACAAACGGGACCGCTGCTATCTAAATCGCTCGAGCCTTCGTGCGAGCTCGTTGTCGATTTTCCTGCGGGACTTTCCGTCGCCATTGCGCCGCATTCGTTGACTAGCGCCATGTTGAACATCTTGGTGAATGCGCGTGAAGCGATACCGAGCGAGCGATCCGTCAGGAAAGCGCGCGTGGTGGTGAGCGCGGGGCGAGCGAATGTCGGCGGCTTCACCGATGTTGAGATCAAGGACAACGGCAGCGGAATGTCTGAGGAAGTGCTTCGCCGCGCCTCAGAAATGTTCTTCACTACCAAGCCCCGCGGGCTCGGAACAGGGCTCGGTTTGGCGCTGGTTCGTGGCGTGGTCGAACGCACGGGTGGACGCATGGAGCTTGAGTCGCGCGAGGGAATGGGAACAACCGTGAGGCTTCGATTGCCCTCGGCGAATCTGGCCATCGATCCAGGAACCACGCGCGCGTGCGTGAGAGGTCTGTCAGGACGCACCACGGCGTTGCTTGAGTCGCTGCTGAGCACTCACGGCATCGGGCTTGATCGTGACGGTGATCTCGAGGTTGCGGAGTATTGGATTTGCGCTGCCGATGCGTTTGAAAAACATGAACTGATTCACTGGCTGCTCACGCGTCCTGCTACTCGAGTAGTGATTGTAGGGAAATTGCCTCTTAGGCTCGCGCGTGAGGTGGCTTCGATGGGAGCGTCACTCGTTACGGACACGGTGGATCTTCTAGCGCTTCAGCGCGCGGTTGATCGAGTAGCAGCAACATGGAAGGATTTACCAAATGTCTAAATCAAGTACCACTGTGAAGACCGTTGACACCATCGCGCAGAGGAAGAACCTGAAGAGCGTTGCTCAGCCACCTGTTGTTCGTGCGCTCGCGCGAAAGAAGGGCGCAGAGTTGATCTCGCCGCGCACTGAACCGAGCGAGACCTCACTCCCGATGGTGCGCGTGATCTGCGTAGATGATCACGCAGTGCTCATCGAGGGACTCAAGTCGCAGTTCAACATTGATCGCCAATTGAAGTGCGTGGCGTCGCTCGACTCTGCAGAAGGATTGATTGACGCAGTGGCCACGCATCGTCCCGATGTCGTCTTGCTTGACATCGAAATGCCTGGTCCCGATGTCTTTCAAGTCGTGGATCGCTTGCATCATTTGCATCCAGAAACTCGCTTCGTATTTCTCAGCGCGCACATTAAAAATGGGCACCTTGCCTCTGCGTATCGCTGCGGTGGTTCAGGGTACTTCGCGAAGGGCGACGACCTCGCAGAGATCGTCGATGGGATCAAGCGTGTCGCGCGTTGCCAAGATGGAACATTTGTGATGGGTCTCAAGGTTCGCGCGCGTTGCCAGCCACCAAAGAATCGAGGGCCCGGCGAGAGTGGCACGCTCGCGAGGAATTCGGCACAACGCACGGATGCGCCACCAACGCTGCTTGACTCGCTGACTCGACGCGAACTCGAAGTGCTTCGGCTTATCGGCAAGGGGCTCTCGCGGGGCGAAATTGCAAACGAACTCGCGAGAAGTACAAAGACGGTTGATGGCCACCAAGAGCGCATCTTGAAGAAATTGCGTATCACCACGCGCCCTGAATTGATGCGCTTTGCGATTCGTGAAGGGTTGTCTGAGGCGTAATCAATGCCGAATCGATGCGGGTGGACTTGGCCCCAATCGGTTCTCACGCGCCATACAAATAGGCGCTTCAGGAATCCGTGTGGGTTGATGCGGTTTGTGGGTACGAGTCGAGCCTTCCAAGGTGGAACATGATCGCATCGCGGAAGCGTTGACGATTGCGGTAACCGCAGGCCTGCGACTTGATCTTCTGGATCTTCGCGTTCATTGATTCGCCCAGCGCGTCGGTTGCCTTTAAGACGATCGCGCCTAGGACCAGCTAATCGGCTCGTCAGTTGAATGCACATGCCTGAATCCGCAAGGCGACGGCTGGCACATCACGCCCTCATGAAGTCCCGAAACCTCATCCAAATTCGGGAACAAACAGACAAATCACCTACATGAAAGCCTGAAGTCCCATAGAAGATCAGCGCACTCGGATCACGAATCGCGCGCTGCGCGCGGTGCCCGCGGCGACGGATTCGGCACGACCATCAGCGAGCGCGGATGTAGGCGCCACCATCGGCTCAAGGCTTGCAAACGCTGCATTTCGCGGCGAATACACTTGCATCCATCGATACTCATCTCCGAACTCAATCGCAATCGTTCGTGTGTTCGTGGCGATTACGCCCCGCGCGTCGGGGTTGATTGCGAACAACTCGTCTTGTCCGTTTTGTGCAGGAACTGTTGCTTTATCAATGAACATCGCCATAGGTGCGTCTAAGAGTGGAAGCCCATTCGCGTCAAGCGCGATGCTGCGCCGCGCAGGAAGTTCAAGCGTTGCGCCACTCTCAAGCGCAAAATACGGATGCCAACCGAACGCCCACGGAACATCGACGCCGCCATCGGCTTCGATCGTCGTCGTGATCGCGAGGATCGCATCTTCATCATCATGCGAAAGTTCCCATCGAACACGCAGCGTGTGCGCAAACGGATACGCATGCATGAACTCGGAATGCACGCGCCAATCAAGTCGCGCTTCAAGGGTCGATCCAGTGTTCACGCATTCCCATGAACTCCAACGCAGCAGCAATCCATGAATTGGAAAGCCCGCGCCGTCGCGCTTGAGCGATGAGTACTTCGATAGATCAACCGATTGATGAGCGGCGTTGAATTGTTCAGTTCGCAACCGATTCGCGTAGGGATAGAGCAGGGGAATGCCGCCAGTGCGCGCGGTCGCAAGAAATTCCGCAAGTGGCGAAGGCAGCGCGAGCACTTCGCGACCATCCACAATCCAACTACAAGCCACGCAACCAGCGTCAGTGCGCACTGTGAGCGTGCTGCGTTGGAGATCATCGGTGATGCGTTGTTCGAGTGAGCTCATGCGAATTGAACCTTTGCGTCAGAGTCTAACTCCGAGCAAGAATTCGTTATGTAGCGGTGATGGTCGATGAATCCGCGTTCCCTGACTCTCGGGTATCTTGTGACGATGAAGGACACATTTGCAGAGTTAGGCCTCGGACCAGAACTTCTCGCCGAGCTCACAGCGCTTGGTTACGAGGAGCCCACGCCGATTCAGAAGACGGCGATTCCGCCGCTCCTCGAAGGCCGAGATCTCCTCGGACAAGCCGCAACAGGCACGGGGAAGACCGCGGCATTCGCGCTTCCGCTTTTGCAGCGTATCTCGACCACCAAGCCAAAGGCCAGCAAGCCACTCGTACTCGTGCTCGTGCCAACGCGTGAACTCGCAGTGCAAGTGAGCGAAGCGTTTCATCGCTACGGTAAAAAACTCGGCATCGCTGTTGCGCCTATTTACGGCGGTCAAGAATTCCATCGTCAAATCGTCGCGCTCAAGCGCGGCGCGCATGTCGTCATCGCAACACCAGGTCGTGTGCTTGATCACATGCGTCGTGGCACCATTGATCTGAGCGAACTGCAATCGGTTGTCCTTGACGAAGCCGATGAGATGCTCGACATGGGCTTCGCGGAAGACCTCGAACTGATTCTCGAAGCGATGCCTGAAACGCGCCAGACCGCGCTGTTTTCCGCAACGCTTCCGCCGCGGATCGCGGGCATCGCTGAGCGTCACTTGAAGAACCCAGTGCGCGTGCTCATTCCGCGCGATCAGGCAACGAAGGGTTCGATGCCGAAGGTTCGGCAGTGCGCCTACATTGTTCCGCGCGCGCACAAGATTGCGGCGCTTGGACGCGTGTTGGATCTTGAAACTCCCACTCTCGCGCTCATCTTCTGTCGGACTCGCATTGAGGTTGAAGAGTTGGCGCAGCGACTGAGCGGCCGCGGCTACAACGTCGAAGCGCTGCACGGCGGAATGAGCCAAAACGAGCGTGATCGCGTGATGAAGAAGGCGCGAGCGGCCACGGTTGATCTGTTGGTTGCGACCGATGTTGCTGCTCGCGGCATCGACATCGAACACATCTCGCATGTCGTCAATTTCGATGTGCCGTCATCGCCCGAGTCGTATGTGCATCGCATTGGCCGCACTGGTCGCGCTGGTCGCGAAGGCGTGGCGATCACGCTGGCGGATCCGCGTGAGCATCGACAAGTTCGCAACATCGAGTGGACGATCAAAGGCAAGATCGACATCGTCACGGTTCCAACCACGCACGATGTGAAGTCGCGTCGTCTTGATCAAACGAAGGCTGCGGTGCGTGAGACAATTCTTGGTGGCGGCCTCGACAGCTTCCGCGTTGTGATTGAAACGCTTGCGGCTGAGTTTGATCTCATGGATCTCGCAACGGCCGCGGTGAAGCTCGCGCACGAAGCGACCGCGGGTAGTGCCGCGCAAGAAGACGAGATGAACATTCCGACCTACGACAGTTTCTCGCGCCCCGATCAAGGTGGCGCGCGCGGCGGCTGGGGTAGTGGTGGACAAGGCGGATACGGCGGCGGATACGGCGGTGGACAGGGCCAGCGCTCGAATCAGGGCGGCGGCGGATATGGCGCTAGTACGCCGCGCGCGCGACCGTTCTATGAAACGCAGGATCAGTATCCACCGACGCAACATCAGGGTTTCCAGCGTGCAGATTCGTCGCGCTCGGGGGCCGCGCGTCACGACGCACCTGCACAGCACTCGCCAGTCGCACCTGCAAAGTCGAGTGCAAAAGCAAGCGAGAAAGCAAGCGAGAAAGCAAGCGAGAAGCCAAGTACGAAGCCCAGCGACAAGCCAAGTGAGAAGCCAAGCAAGCCAGGCACTCACGCCAACGACATGGTGCGTGTGTACATCGCCGCAGGGCGACGCATGGGAATTCGCCCAGCCGATATTGTTGGCGCGATCGCCAACGAAGCACAGGTGAATCCGCGCAGCATTGGTGACATCGAAATCGCCGACGGCTTTTCGCTCATCGAACTTCCATCAGGCGATGCGGATCGCGTGATTGAAGCGCTTCGCGGCGCAACATTGCGCGGACGCAAAGTTACGGTTCGCCGCGATGATCCTGCCAAGAGACAACGCTGATGTGTGTGTCGCGGTGGTTCGCTCGCACGAGTTGGTGCAGGCGCGCCGATCAACCCACGCAGTGAGTTACGCGATTATCGCGCGCCAACGCCGAGTTTCGCGCGTTTTCCGTCGACGAACGGCATGTGATGCGCAATGTGCTTGGTGTAGTTTTCCAACATGAATTGCACGGTCACTTTGCCGCGTTGCGTGTGAATGCCTTCGCGCGTAAACGCATCCGCGGCAAGCGAGCGCATCCAACGCGCGGTGAAACGACGATTCGCTTCGAAGAGATCGAGCACTTCGTCCACATCTGCATCAGCGGCAGGGATGTGCGTAATAAAAAGATTCTCGTCGTAGGACACAAGCAGCGGCATGTCCTCGGCCACCATTCGTCGCATGCGATGCGTCGCAATGAGGTCGCTGTCGAGAATGTGCACGACGATTTCTTGAATGCTCCAAGTGCCTGGACCGATGCGCGTGATGAAAAGATTCTCGTCGTAGGAGACAAGCAGCGGCATGTCCTCGGCCACCATTCGTCGCATGCGATGCGTCGCAATGAGGTCGCTGTCGAGAATGTGCACGACGATTTCTTGAATGCTCCAAGTGCCTGGACCGATGCGCGTGTTGAGTTGCGCAGTGCTCAGACCTCGCGTCATGCTGCGGAGTTCGTTGATGCCTTCGAGGTACGCGTCGATTGCGCTGAGACTGGTTTGCATGTTTGAAATGTAGCGGAGTCCGGCCGAGCGACTACTACGGCTTTCACCTGTTGGCGCTGCGTGAAGGAACTTCAATGCTGGTCTGCGGTTCTGATGTCGTGGTGAGCAATGGAAACTTCGATTGGAAGCGAGCCAAACCCCGAGCGGCGTTTCAACAACGGAATCGGTAGCGACCTGCTTCACTGCCAAATCACTAGCAAAAAGCCTCCATTTCGCGCGGGTTGACCTACTCAAGTTGGGGATTCACTCCACTACACTGCGCGCCCGCCATCAGGCGCCGCCACGCAATTCACCACCAGAGGTTTCAGTGATGTCCAACGCTCCAACGATCATTTACACGCACACCGACGAAGCGCCCATGTTGGCGACCTACTCGTTTCTTCCGCTGTTGCGCATGTTTACTTCGGCTGCAGGAATCAATGTCGAGACCAGCGACATCTCGCTTGCTGGCCGAATCATCTCGCAGTTTCCTGAGTGCTTGCAGGCGTCGCAGCGCGTCGACGATCACCTCGCGCAACTCGGTCGTCTGTGCCTCACCAAGGAAGCGAACATCATCAAACTTCCCAATGTAAGTGCGTCGGTGCCGCAGTTGAAGGCCGCGATTGTTGAGTTGCAGAAGCAGGGATATGCGCTTCCGAACTATGTCGACGAGCCAAAGACCGATGCAGAGAAAGTCACGAGCGCGCGCTACGACCGCGCGAAGGGCAGCTCGGTCAATCCTGTGATTCGCGAAGGCAACTCGGATCGCCGTTCGACGAAATCTGTGAAGGATTACGCGAAAGCGAATCCGCACAAGATGGGCGCGTGGAGCGCGGAGTCGAAGTCGCATGTTGCATCAATGACTTCTGGCGATTTCTTCGCGAACGAACAATCAGTGACGATCAGCGCGGCAACGACTGCGCGCATCGAACATGTCGCCAGCAGCGGCGCGATCACCGTGCTCAAAGATGGCCTCAAACTCAATGCGGGCGAAATTCTCGACGGCACATTTCTGAGCAAGCGTGCGCTCGTTGAGTTCTTCGCGCACGAAATCGAGTGTGCGCGCAGCAGTGGCGTGCTGTTCTCATTGCATCTCAAAGCCACGATGATGAAAGTGTCTGACCCGATCATCTTCGGTCACGCGGTGAAGGTGTTCTTTCGTCCAGTGTTTGAAAAGCATGCTGCGACACTTGCGCGTCTTGGCGTTGATGTGAACAACGGCTTTGGTGATTTACTCGACAAAATCGCGGAGCTTCCTGCTGCGGAACGCGCTGCAATCGACGCTGACATCGCTGCGGTCTACGCGAGCGGTCCTGCAATCGCCATGGTTGATTCGGACAAGGGCATCACCAATCTGCATGTGCCAAGTGATGTGATCGTGGATGCGTCGATGCCCGCGATGCTGCGCGAAGGCGGCAAGATGTGGAACACAGCTGGCAAGACGCAAGATACGAAGGCGGTCATTCCAGATCGCTCGTACGCAGGCATCTATCAATCCGTGTTTGACTTCTGCAAGAAGCACGGCGCGCTTGATCCGCGCACGATTGGTTCCGTGCCCAATGTTGGTCTCATGGCGCAAAAGGCCGAGGAATACGGCTCACACGACAAAACATTTGAAATCAAGAGCGCGGGAACTATGCGCGTTGTGGACGCATCAGGCGCGGTCCTCATCACGCACGCCGTTGAAGCAGGCGATATTTGGCGCGCGTGTCAAGCCAAGGATCCTGCGATTCGCGACTGGGTCAAGCTCACAGTGACGCGTGCTCGCGCTTCACACACACCAGCGGTGTTTTGGCTTGATGCGAATCGTCCGCACGATCGCGAACTTCTCAAGAAGGTGCATCTCTATCTCAAGGATCACAACACTGCGGGCCTTGAGTTTCACTTCATGGAGCCGAGTGCCGCATGCACATTCTCGCTTGAGCGCATGAAGCAAGGCCACGACACGATTTCAGTGACGGGCAATGTGTTGCGAGATTACCTCACCGATCTCTTTCCGATTCTCGAACTCGGCACAAGCGCAAAGATGCTGTCCATCGTGCCACTTATGAACGGCGGCGGTTTGTTTGAAACAGGCGCAGGCGGTTCGGCGCCAAAGCATGTGCAGCAATTCGTTGCGGAAAATTCACTGCGATGGGATTCGCTCGGCGAGTTCCAAGCGCTCGGCGCGAGCTTTGAACATCTTGCGGCAACGACAGGCAACGCGAAGGCGCAAGTGCTCGCTGACACGATGGATGAAGCGATCGCCACCTATCTCGCCAACAACAAGGGACCCGCGCGCAAAGTGGGTGAACTCGACAATCGCGGCAGTCATTTCTATCTCACGATGTATTGGGCGCAAGCGACAGCCAGGCAAACGAAAGACGCGGCGCTTGCAGCGCACTTTGCGCCGATTGCTGCCGAGCTCACTGCAAACGAAGCGCGCATCACTGCGGACCTGATCGCGGTTCAAGGCAAGCCCGTGGACATCGGCGGTTACTACCACCCATGCTCCGATCTTGTGACGAAAGCGATGTGTCCGAGCGCAACGCTCAACGCGATCGTTGCCAACGCGGGTCGCTCGCTGCAGATGGCGTAGGCCTTGATTGCCGGTCCAACAGGCGCAGCAAGTCGGTCTCTCGAAGCCCGCGTGCTCAGACTAGCCTGCGTTCGTAGCTGATTTCGCAGACTGCGCCGCAGCAATACGCGCCAAGCGCTTGTGCCTCGGCGGCGTGATGTCCTTCGCCAATCCAATCATCCCCATCGCGCAGATGAGGTAGTAGGTCACATCAATTTCCCACCATTTGTGCTGGTTCGAAGCACTCGCAGGATCGTGATGATGATTGTTGTGCCAGCCTTCACCTGAAGCCAGCAGCGCCACCAACCAATTGTTGCGGCTGTGATCGCCCGTTCCATAGTTGGTGTAGCCAAACATGTGCGTGAGCGAATTCACCGACCATGTGATGTGCCACACAATCACGGTTCGTACCACCACGCCCCAGATCAAGAGGCTCCACGCCATCTCCCATGAGAAGAGCGCGCCAATTGCAAAGTAGAGCGCAGCGTGCGTGATGTAGATCAAGATCCACAAAGGCGACTTTTCAAGCCTCATATAGAACGGATCTTCGAGAATGTCACGCGCATACTTTTGATACGCCGCGAGATTGTGTGTGCTCGGGTTGTGCACCATGAGCCAGCCCATGTGCGCCCAGAGGAACGCGACCAACGGACTGTGCGGATCGGGCTGTTCATCTGAATGAACATGGTGATATCGATGCGTCGCCACCCAACGCCCCGGCGTGTCTTCCATGCTGCAAAGCGCGAGCACGACCATCGTGCGCTCAAGCCACTTCGGCACCTTCGCACTTTTATGCGTGAGCAGTCGGTGATAGCACAGCGTGATCGATTGACCGAAGACGAACACGCCGAGCACCATGACGATCAGGCCAGTCCAGGTGAAGAAGTAGGGGAAGCACGCGAGGAGCGCGGCGGCGTGCAACAGCGCGATTGGAACCGCGTAGAGCCAGTAGATCTTCCCACGCACGATGCTGTCAGGCAAGGGAAGACGGGCGCCATCGCCGGGAAGCGCTGTGGTCAGGTCGATGGTGAAATCAGGGAGCGAGATGCTCGGCGCGTCAAGAAGTGGAGTCGTTGTCGGCGCGGTAGTGATGGCTGAAAGTGTAACGCGGTGAGCGGCGCTACGAGCGCGATTTGAGCAGCGCATCATCAATCAGTTTGGTATTGCCGCGCCGAGAACAGATGAGCCCTTTCGCGCGGCTCGAATCCGAACGCAGACCAAGCTTCAGTTCTGAATTCATCTGCATGCGGAATCAGAGACGCTCGAGGTCACGCTTGCGCGCAATTCGCCCATCGTTCATGCCCGCACTCACAGGCCCCGTCACATACACCAATCCATCCTGCTGAAAGAAAGGCAGCGCGCGCTTCGTTGGAAGTGAGCCGTGCGTGAGGCTTATCCTTTCGTCGCGGGCGTCTTCAGCGACGCTCCAAGTGTTGCGATGTCCTCAGCGTTCAAGTTCGCGCCTGACTTCTTGAGCATCTCGACAAACCACGCGATCTCCTCTGGCGCCGCAGGAAAACCGATGTTTCCGCTTGCGCTGTTTGAGTTCACGAGTGCCTTGCCGTTCGCATCAAGAATCTCGCACCACGGAATGCCGCCGTTCTTTCCGAGCGAATGCGCGTTGAGCAGCGCTTCACCTCCAGTCATGCGAACAGTGTCGATCTTCACATCAACGAATGCTTTCGCCATGATTGCCGTGATCGCAGGCTTCGCCATCCACTCTTCAAGTCGATGACACCATCCACACCACGGTGCACCAAAGTGAAGGAACACCAACTTGTTCTCGCTCTTCGCGTTGGCTACAGCACTAGCAAGCACGGCATCGGCGTTCGCAACATCCGCTTGATTTGCACTGAGAAACGCGAGAAGTTTCACGACATCGTGCCCCTTGGGCTCAGCGTTCGCAGGCTTCTCAAGCGAAGAAGTTTCTTGATTGGTGATGACAGTGCCATCACTCGCAAGCACCGTGAGAAACGGCACACCGTTTTTCTTGAGATCCGCCCCATACTTCACAGCGAGCTCAGGGAACTTGTTGAATTGCCCAATATCAACGAGCACCACTTCATATTCAGAGCGCAACTTCTCAGCGATGTTCTTGTCGGCCTTACATGTCGCATGCAGCCACTTGCACCAGCCACACCAATTCGCGCCCCATTGAACGAGCACGCGTGTGTGATTGCGTTTCGCTCGCGCAAGTGCTGCGTTGATATCAGCTGTTGCATCCGCACTTTCGTTGTAGATCGGTTCTGCCGCGGGCTTCGCAACTGCAGGCGTTGCAACCGCAGGCGTTACTGCGGGAGGATCTCCAGCCGCAGCAGCGGTCAGGGAAGTTGCGAGAGCAACGAAAGCAACGAGTGTGAGTGATCGCATAGTCATAGGTGCATCCTTGGTCGTTTATGCTAACGGATGACAGCGCACCGACCTCAGGATCTCACTCATGCTCAAGACCCTTCAAGACGGCAGCCTCTGGATGGTGACGCAGATTGACCACAGCGCAATCGCTGGATTTCTCGCAGCGCACTGGGGCAACGCTGAGTTCGCGCGACCCGGTTACTTCGGTACTGCGAAAGATCCTGAGCGTTTGCGCGATGAAACCGTGTTCGCGATTGCTCAGCACGACAACGGTTGGTGGGAATGGGAAGCGGAGCCTGAACTCAGCGATGATGATGGATTTCCATTTGGTCTCGGCGAGGCGCTCAAGAATCCACACGCAGGATTCGAGCGTTGGCGCCGCGGACTCAAACGATTCCCTCAGCGACCGATGGTGAATGTTCTCATCAGCAGCCACTGCAACTTGTTCTATGCATCACGCACGCTTGAGCATCCTGATCCCGCCTTCACACATCCTCTCTCGTGGAAGCGCGCTCCCGAGCAGTTGCCTGTGGGCAGTATCGAAGCACCGCGCGCATTCATGCACGAAGTAGAAGCAATGCAGAAACAGTGGACAACGCAGCTTCAAGCAGATTCGACAACAGCATCATGGCTCGAGCGCGACAATCTCGCGCCGCTGCAACGACTGATTCAATTGTGCGATGGATTGTCGCTGGCACTGTGTTCTGCCTTGGTTCCTGCGAAGACGGAAACGACGCGTGGTCTCGGCGAGGATGCGTTTGAATTGCACAATGTTCCGCGCACAAGTTGGAGTGACCGCGTCACCATCACCGCGACGCCGCAAGGAAATCGCTGCATCGAACTCGATCCGTATCCATTCGATATCGATCCGTTGCCTGTTGTGATGCCAGTTCGAATCGTCGCGTTGCCCTGCGAAAAGCCTGTGCCATTTCATTCATGGTGGCACGCGCATGAGCGCGAGTTCGTATCGTTTCAATTCGTGAAGCGGAAGTGAACGCGTCGCTGATTACGCGCGCTTCGAAGCAGTCGCCAATCGCCAACCGAGCCAGCTCATCGGCAGATACGCCACGCACAAGTCCAACGCGCTAAACCACAACGGACTAGAGGAGATCAGGTAGACCATGTAACTTCCTGCAATCAGAAACAGCGCGCCGATGCTGAACGCCACGACAAGTTTGTGCGACGCGGCAATCAGCGCACCGAAGTAGGCGCAGCACGGGTGAGCCAATTGCGGGCGAAGCAGACGAAGACCCTTGAACGGAAAAACCGTGTGTTTTCGGCTGATACATGGCCGCGTTGGTACTGCGCGCGCCTGAGCTGCTTGAGGCAATCTCAGTTCAACTCACGCCGTCGCGGCGAGATGCTGCTCAAGTGCAGTTCGCGCAGGCGCTTGCCATGCGTCGATGCCTGCATCAGCGATGACCGCCACCATGCAGCGCACGCTGTCTTGCGAGACTCCGTCCAAGCCCTTTGCGAGCACTGCTGCAAACTGCGCGCTTGTCGGCGGATTCGTGACTGCGGAACTTTCGTCGACCGCGAGATTCGCGTGCGTGACATTGAGCTTGGCATAGAGCGCGGTCACTTCTGTCTGGCGCGCAGTCATGAATGTGATCGCGAAGAATGGCGATGCTTTCTGCGGATCAAGCGCGATGGCGCGACTGGTGCCGAAGATGTTTGAGAGGCGCCATTGCGACTGTAAGACGCTCGCGCGTGACTTGGTGACCGCGGAAATCACGCGCGCGAATGCGTCGGATTCATCTGGTGAGTTCTTGAGTTGCTTCACGCACTGCAGAGTCAGTTCGTCGCGGAAAGCGGTGGGAAGCGTGGGCCAAATGATTTCGAGCATGGCGCCAAGGGTAACGCAAGCGCCTTCGATTCACCGAAGCGTGTCGAGCGCGATTCGAAAGACTTTTACGCTGCGCGTTGCGGCAGTGCCCGCAGTTGTGCAGGTCAGCCACAGATCGGAACCTTGCACTGCCGCTCGAGGAAATCCGCTCGATCGGCCTTCGGAGACTGCAGCAATCGTGTGAACGGATCCGAGCGTGCCGTCAGCGTGAAGTCGACGCAACACGAGTGCCGCGTCGTCGCCGCGCGTGTCATGCCACAGGATCAACGCGTCACCTGAAGGCAGCAACATCGATTCAACGCGTCCGAGCGAGCCATCGACATCGATGTCAATCGTGGCCGCGAATGTCGCGCCGCCATCGTGCGAGCGAACTACGCGCACGGCACCTTCTTCCGTCGCGCCAGTCCACCATGCGACGACGACATCGTCATTCGATGCGGAAATGCTCGGACCATTCACGGGACAACCATTCATCATCCACTTGTCGTTGCCGATCGCGCGCGGTTGCGACCATCCTTCGCCGAGCCAGCGCACGAGTGAGATATCACGCGTGCCATCATCACCGCGGTCGCGATACACAATGATCGGTCCGTTCTTCGCGATCGCAAGATCAGTAGGACAGCACTCGCATGTGCGTTCATCAAGAATCTCGGAAGGCGGGGAGGGTCGTTGGGAAGTCGGAGCGATGCGCGCGGCGCGCAGCGTCATGTCGCCGCCAGCAGCGTGATCGTGCGCGTCGTCGTGGGCATCACTCGGCGTCATCGCGCGCCCATCGAGCCAACAAAACGCAGTAACACCGTTGCGCGTGTCGGCGCTCACGAAGCCATGCTCAGCAGGTTTGCCGTCAGCGTGCAGCGGTCCGAGTTGAGTCCATGTTCGCCCGTCATCAATTGAACGAGAAACGTTCACGTCATAGACATAGCCGCCGAGCGTGCCGCTGTGGAGCCATGTTGCAAGCAGACTTCCGTCGTTCGCGCGTATCACCGTTGGCGTGTCCGCCCAGTTTGCGAAGATGTCAGAGCCACTCGCGATCTTCGCGACCGCGGACCACGCGCCATCAACGAAGCGTGACATGCAGACATGAAAAACTGCTGGAGCGCGCGGAGTTTTCGCCGTGTTTGTCGCGTCCGCCGTGTTCGGCGCAGGCACGACCGTCGCCTCTTGCTCGATCCACGAGAGGATCACGCCGTCACCATCCGCGACAATCCGCGACGCAAACGAATCACCTTTCGCAGGTGAACTCACTTCGCCACGAAGCGCGTTTTGCGTTGCAAAGAGTGACACCAATATGAGAGCGTGAATCATGCAAGTGCTCCGAGTTCATTCGAGCGCCGCATCAGGCGACGATACAACCCATCCTACGGAATCCAACCAGGCAATGCCGCCGCTTGCTTCACCCACATCACCATCTGCGCATCATCAAGCGCGTCATCCTCGCGAATGTGAAAGTAGCGCGCGCCTTTCACCTTGCTCGCAACAGGCGGCATCGGCTGCAATTCCGTCCCATGAAAGAAAGCGATTTTCACATAGTGCGTGAGCGTGTGCACTCCCAAGAACCACCCTTGCCCTTCAACCCCATAGAACGGCGAGTTCCACTTCACAGCCTTGCGCACATCAGGCACGCTGCGCACGATGAGCGCATCAAGCCAACGCACAATGGCACGCTTACGAGCGGGCATCGCATCGATGTACGCCTGCACAGGTGCATCGCCGTCAGCCTTGGCGATCTGCGGATTGCCGCGGGCAAGAAGTTTGACGCGCGGGGTTTTTTTCGCGAGGCCCTTGGGCTTGATTGTCGCCTTCAGAGCGACCTTGATATTCGCAGCGCCGCTCGCTTTCGGCGCAGAGGCGCTGATTGATGCATGAGGCGTAGTTGTGCGCGGCGTGCTCTTCTTCATGCTGGCTCCAGTGCGGCACACCTTACTGCGCACTCAGGACATGCCTCGCTCGCGCACATTCCCAATCAACGAGCGCGTCGCGCGTCCATCAGCTGCAAGGGCCATCAGTTGCCGCGTTACCCAAAGATCAATCGCGTGCGCAAAGTTAGTCCCCACAACGAAAGACCGCGCTGCAAGCCATTGGCCTGCACACGCGGTCTTGATCGAAGCTCCCCCGACTGGACTTGAACCAGTAACCTGGCGGTTAACAGCCGCCCGCTCTACCAATTGAGCTACAGGGGAATGGGACGGAGAGAATACCGTGGATTGCAGAATCGTCAAGTGGGTTGGTCGACTTGAGCGGTGTCTGTGAGGAATTGTTTCGCCGTAGAGATTCGCGGCAATGTTGGCGTACTTTCTGCCGTTGGGTTCATGATGTTCTGCGCTGCGCTGTACGCCTGTTTGCTTGCGGCTCCTCCGACTTATGCGGCGGATGTTGCGCCCATTGTCAGCCGCGCGTGCTGTGAGTGTCACCGCGACGGCGGAGTCGCACCGTTTGCGCTGGCGTCGCCGCAGGATCTGATCAAGCGCGCCCGCACGATTGCGCGAGCTGTGCGTGATGACTCGATGCCACCGTGGTTTGCGGTGGTCGCGGAAGGCTCTGCGCATCGATTCAAGAATGACGCGTCGTTGAGCGCGGCGGACAAGGCAACGCTCCTCGCGTGGTTGGATTCCGATGAGCGCGCGCTCGGGGATCTTTCGAAAGCACCGCCGCCGCGGCCAGTCGCTCCCGCTTGGCGCATCAGCACGCCTGATGTCGTCTTCGAGATTCCTGCTCCCGTCGAGATCAAGGCGAAGGGCACGATGAACTATGTGAATGTGCGCGTGCCGACGAACTTCACTGAGGATGTGTGGGTGCGTGAGTGGGAAGTAGTGCCGAGCGCGCGAGAAGCCGTGCATCATGTGTTGGTGTTTGCGCGGCCGCCAGAAGCGAAAGGTCGAGGCGCAGGCGAGGACGAAGGTCGCGGATTTTTCGCAGCGTTCGTGCCTGGTGGCGGCATGCGCAGTTACGACTCGACGCGCGCGAAGAAACTTCCGAAGGGTTCGACGCTCATCTTTCAGTTGCACTACACGCCCAATGGTCAAGCGACGCAGGACCGCACGAAGATTGGTTTGGTGCTCGCGAAGACCGCGCCTGAGCATGAGGTGCGCACTGTGGGGATCTTCGATTCGGCGCTTGATATTCCGCCTCATACTGCGACGCATCGTGAGATGAGTTCGCTTACGGCACCTGCTGACATTCGAATCCTGTCGTGGATGCCGCACATGCACACGCGTGGGAAAAGTTTTGTCGCTTACCGCAAGCGTGATGGCGCGCGTGAAGTGCTCATCGATGTGCCTCGCTACGACTTCAATTGGCAACTCTCGTATGACTACGCGACACCGCTTGAAGTGAGCAAGGGGACACTCATTCACATCGAGGGAGTCTTCGATAACTCAGCGGAGAACAGCGCGAATCCCGATCCTTCGAAGCGCGTGCGTTGGGGACAGCAGACGACGGATGAGATGTTGATTGGCTACATCGACTATGAGTTGGCGCACGAAATCGCGCGCGAAAAATAGGTGATTCGCGCCGAAAGCCGCGCGTTCATCCGCGCGTGAGTTCAACCCCTTGCAATCCATCGATTAGATTGAGCGCACCAAACAGCGCACTGGTTGCTGCGTCAGTTTCCAGCGTGAGGCGATAGGTGTGATCAAGCGCAGTGCCGTTGCGCGCAGTCGCGATGCCTTCGAGTGCGACATCACTGGCGTGCTGAGCGACGAGTTGCTCGATGCTGTCGATGCCTAAAAATCCGCGCTCGACTCGCAGCGTGAGCGTGAAGCGCGTGTCTTTCGATTTGCCGTTCTTGCTGTCGCCCTTCGTCTTGCGCGTGCCGTTTTCGCGTGATGGCTGAAACAGCAACGCCGCAACCATCGTGATTGGAATCGCGACCAGCGGAACTAGAAAGTAGCCTGCGCCGATTGCCATGCCGATGCCGACCGCAAAGATCACGAACGCGGTGTCGCGCGTGTCTTCGACCACAGTGCGAAATCGCACGATGGAAAGCGCGCCCACGATGCCGAACGCGCGCGCGACATTGTTGCCAATCACGATCGTCGTCAAGCACAGCAACACGGTGAGCAGCACGAGCGTCGCAAGCAGCGGCCCTTGCGAATCTTCTTTGCCGCGCGTGATTCGATAGACGCCAGCAACAAGACAGCCAAAGAGCAGTGCGGTGATGAGGCGCACGATCGCAACCGAGGTGTCGAGATCAGCGTCGCTTACGAAGGGAGCGCTTAACCAAGTTGGCATATTCATGTCCATTGAGATGGGTTCATTATGCGCAAAGCTGGCTCAACGCGCCGCAGGAGTTGCAGCCGTCGCAGGTTTCTCTGCAGGCTTCTGAGCGTCTTTCGGCGTGTAGTTGAGCAGATACTTCGAGCGACGCTCAAAGAACATTCGAAGACTCGGAGATTCTCGTCCATTGGTTGAGGCTGCTGGTAATTCGCTTGCAGTTGCTTCAAGGAACGACGCAGTCGTCGTGCCTTTGCGAGTGTCGGCCGCGACGAGGCTTTCGATAAGCGTGCGTTGTTGCGCAACAAATGGACCGATTTGGTCCCACGACATATCTCGCGCGATCGTCTTCACGCATTCGAGGTAGCGCGCACGCAAACTCGGCAGCGCAAGCAATCGGCTTCGCAGTGGCTTGCGCGCATCAGTCAATCCGTGCAGTGGATCGAGCTCAAAGCCTGACATTCCACCCGCACCCGCACCACCGCGTGGACCGCGCATGCCGCCTTGATCGTTGGGTGGAGGTTGATCTTGCGGAGGTCGTGGTTGATCTGGCGGACCATCTTGCGGACGATCTTGCGGACGATCTTGCGGACCATCTGGCGGTCCATCTTGCGGACCACCTTGCGGACCACCTTGCCGTCCACCTGGACGACCGCCGCGCATTCCGCGTCCGCCGCCAG
>QWPU01000015.1:18523-19586 GCA_003671065.1 Planctomycetota bacterium
ACCGCGTGGACCGCGCATGCCGCCTTGATCGTTGGGTGGAGGTTGATCTTGCGGAGGTCGTGGTTGATCTGGCGGTCCATCTTGCGGACCACCTTGCCGTCCACCTGGACGACCGCCGCGCATTCCGCGTCCGCCGCCAGGTCCTTCTGCATGACCCTTGAACGCTTCGTTCATGTCATGCGGCAGAATGTGGAACACGCCTTTCGGATCGCGATAGATTGAGTAATCACTGCTGCGAACCCAGTAGCCATCGCTATTTGATGACGCAATGTCCAGCGCAATGAACCACAGCGCGCTGTCAATGTCGAGGATTGGTGTGAGCGCTGCTTCAAGTTCATCGAGAGGAGTTTCCGTAAGGACGCGACAGAGTTTGATGAGCGCGTTCCAATCCTTGTCACTCGCCTTCGACTTGATCTCGTAGCGCGTGGTGTAGTACGCGACATCATCACCTCCGTAGTCGAGTCCCGATGTTGCTTGGGGCGAACCATGCACTTTCCAGCGCGCGCCATCGCCTTTGAACTCCGGCCAATGCTTGATAAGAAGCGACTTGTTGAATTGCTCGAGGCTGGCGAACACGCCCCATGATTCACCGTTGACCACGACTTGCACAAGATTTGCAGCAGGCGCGGCGAGATGTCCCGCCGCGAGGTGGGAGTAGAGCACCGACGACAACATCGACGGATCGCCGTTCGAGTTCAACAGATTGAGCGTTGATTGACCGTAGAGACGCAGCGTGGGATCCGTGTGATCGATCGAAATGTTGAACGATCGCTTCGAGCCCCTCGGCACCATCATGTAACTGCTCGCGCCGCGAAAGTGCACACCGACGCCTTCGTACTTCACGCCATCGACCGTCATCGTCGCGGGGAAGTCGATGTCAGTGCCGTGAAAGAGTTCGAGTTCGGCTTCCCAATCGGGCATGGGAAACTCGAGGAACACAGTGCGCACGACATCATTCGAAAACAACGGCGCGTCTTTGTAGTGCTTCACATCCGTGAGCGCGACAGCAGGGCCCTTCGTTCCAGGTTGACGATCGCCGCCAGGTCCACCGGGTCCGCCGGGT
>QWPU01000150.1 GCA_003671065.1 Planctomycetota bacterium
ACGCGTCGAGTGGCATTTCGCCTAGGTTGGCCTCGGTGCCTCGTGCGCGCACGCTTACGACTCGACTTTCTGCGTCGCGCGGACCGACCACTGCCATGTACGGGATCTTCATTTCCGCCGCGATCTTGACCTTTGCTTGCACGCGTTCGTTCGAATGATCGACACTCGCTCGCACGCCCTTCGCTTTCAGCGCGGTGACGACTTCGTTCGCGTAGTCCGCGCTCTTCTCGCTAATCGGCAACACGCGCACTTGCTCGGGGCTGAGCCAGCAGGGGAATGCGCCTGCGAAATGCTCGATGAGCACGCCGACGAAACGCTCCATCGAACCAAACGGCGCGCGATGGATCATCACTGGGCGATGCGGCTTGTTGTCTGCACCTGTGTAACTGAGATCGAAGCGCACGGGCAAGTTGTAATCAACCTGCACGGTGCCGAGTTGCCACGAGCGACCAATCACATCCTTCACGACGAAGTCAATCTTCGGGCCGTAGAACGCCGCTTCACCAGGCTCTTCGGAATAGGGCACGCCAAGCGTCGCGGCCGCATCACGACACGCCGCTTCGGCCTTGTCCCAATTGGCAGGTTCGCCGACATATTTTGCGCTATCAGGATCGCGCAAACCAACGCGGACGCGGTAGTCGTTCATGCCCAGCGTGCCGAAGATCAACTTCACGATCGACAGGCAACCAAGGACTTCTTCGGCGATTTGGTCTTCTCGCACGAAGAGATGCGCATCGTCTTGGGTGAAACCGCGCACGCGGGTCATTCCGCCAATTTCGCCTGATTGCTCCCAACGATAGACAGTACCGAACTCGGCAAGGCGCACGGGCAAGTCGCGGTAGCTCCGCGGTTCACTCGCGAAGATGCGAATGTGGTGCGGGCAATTCATCGGCTTGAGCATGTAGCCGTCGATCTCGCCAGTTGCCATGCGATTCGACAACTCGCCACATGTGCAACCTTCGCTAGCGAGCTTCGCCATCTCGTCGTGTTCGATGATTGGCGGATACTGACTCTCGCGGTAATACGGGAAGTGGCCGCTGGTTCGATAGAGTTCGAGCTTGCCGATGTGCGGGGTAAACACCTGGAAATAGCCTTGTCGGCGCAGTTCGGTGCCGATGAAGTTCTGCAACTCATTGCGCACGATGCCGCCGTTGGGCGTCCAGAGCACGAGGCCGGGACCGACCATCTCGTCGATGTGGAAGAGGCGTAGCTGCTTGCCGAGCACGCGGTGATCGCGCTTTTTCGCTTCATCTTGCTGCTTGCTGAAGTGCTCGAGTTCTTCCTTGGTTGCAAACGCAGTGCCGTAGACGCGCGTGAGTCGATCGCTCTTCTCGTCGCCCTTCCAATAGCTTGAGGCCAGCGAAAGTACTTTGAACGCGCCGATTTTCCCTGTGCTTGGCACATGCGGACCACGGCACAAATCTTCCCAGTGCTTGCCAGGTTCACCAGTCGCGTACCACGAGAGTTCGGTTGAACCAGCGGCGGCGGCGCGTTGGGCGTTGTCGAGTTTGTACTTCGATCCTTCGCTCGTCAGCTTCGCCATGCCTTCAGTGAGCGGCAGGTTGTAGCGCGTAAACGCACGGTTTTCCGCGATGATTGCCGCCATTTCCGCTTCGACCCTCGCGAAGTCATCGGTGCTCATCACGGCGCCTTCAGGAAACGCCATGTCGTAATAGAAGTTGGTTTCGAGCGGCGGGCCGTAGACAAGTTGCACGCCAGGAAAGAGGCGCGTGATCGCTTCGGCCATCACATGCGCGCACGAATGTCGCAGTAAATAGAGCGAATCTGCACTCACGGTGCCGTCGCGATTCTTCGGCGTGACCAGTGCAACCTTCGCGTCTTTGGTAATGCGATACGAAAGGTCGACGAGTTCGCCGTCAACTTTCGCGCCTAGTGCAGCCTTGGCAAGACCTGCACCAATCGACGCGGCGACTTCGCCTGCAGTTGGAGCAGAGGTGAATTCTTTGACAGTTCCGTCGGGTAGAGTGATGCGCACCATAAGGGCGGAGAGTGTAACTTCATACAGTCAGAGTGCGCTCAAGGCGGTACGCTTGCCTCATGCTGATTCCGCTTGTTTGTGCAGTGCTTGCGATCGTGCCCGCGCCCATGCGGTTGCCACCCACAATCGTGGTTGACCGCGACAACATTCAGGTGACCGAAAGTTGCGTACTCGTGTGCGCAACAGCAATTGCTGATCGCGACGGTAACGGTGTCGTGCACATCGTCGGTGAGGGAATCACTGTGGATCTTGGCGGCTGCACGCTTGATTCAGGCATCGATCGAACACATCCAGAGTTGTGCGTTGGCATCGGCATCACTGTGAAGGCCAAGGGTGTCACGCTCACCAACGGGGCGGTGCGAGGCTTCAAATGCGCGATTCGCGCGGAATCCTGCGACAACTCCGTCTTTGCGAAACTCGATCTCAGCGACAACTACGCAGCGCTCTTGAAGTCGACGAAAGAGAAGGAAGACGAGAGCGACTGGCTGTATCCGCATGACAACGATGAGGGCCAGCAAGTGGACGCTCATGGCGCGGGTCTGTCGGTGTCTCTTGCGAAAAACGTGGTGATTCACGATGTTCGCGCACGCCGCACGCAAAACGGCATCGTGTTGCGTTGCGTCGATGACTCGAAGATCTACGACAACGATTGCTCGTTCTTGAGCGGTTGGGGTCTTGCGTTGTGGCGCTGCTCGCGCAACACGATCTGTCGCAACTCATTTGATTTCTGCATTCGCGGCTACTCGCATGGCGTGTACAACCGAGGCCAGGATTCCGCAGGAATCTTGATGTTTGAGCAGTGCTGCGACAACACGGTGGCGCTCAATAGTTGCACGCATTGCGGTGATGGAATCTTCGGATTCGCGGGCAAAGAAGCGCTTGGCGAGAAACCGCGCCCGCCCGCGACCATCGCGACGCAAGATCCGCTCGAGTGGTATCGCGGCCGCGGTTGTTGCAACAATCTCTTCGCGCTTAATGATTTGTCGTACGCGGCCGCGCATGGTCTTGAGATGACCTTCTCGTTTGGCAATCGCATTCTTGCGAATCGCTTTGTCGAGAACGGCATCAACGGCGTGTGGGCGGGATATTCGCGTGACACAACAGTCGTTGGTAATGATTTCAACGGCAATGTTTCAGGCGGTTTCGCAGGCGAACACACGCAGCGATCACTCATCGCGCGCAACCAATTCAGCGGTGAAAAGGCGGGTGTGCTGCTGTGGGATGATTCGGATCCTGCGTTGATCAAGCTCGCGTGGACGACAGCAAACGGCAGCGCGTGCGTGGACAACTCGATCGTCATGAATACATTCACGAAGGAGAGCGTTGGCGTCGGACTGCGTGAAACGCTGCGAACTGTGCTCAGCGCGAACATCTTCGATGCTTGCGCGAGCACCGTCGATGAAACTGAATGCGTTGAGAGCGCTCGCGTTGCGGCAGTCCCTGAAACAACGCTTGCGAGTTTGAATACTGCGCTGGCCGATCTCTCCGCGAAACTCGACACGCTTCCTGGAAGCCGAGCTGCGTGTGGCGCGCGCGAATCACTGCGCGGACGCGCCAATATCATCATGGACACCTACGGCCCACGCGAACCCGTGATCATCGCGCCGACCCCGCCAGCACCAACCGTGAAGACGACGCCATGATTTGCCCCTTCTGCAAGAACGACAACGACAGCGTGATCGACTCGCGCGAAGCCGACAGTGGTGCGGCGGTGCGTCGTCGTCGCGAATGCAACGGTTGCAAGCGTCGCTTCACAACCTATGAGCGTTTCGAACGCGCCGACAAACTCACGGTGGTCAAACGCGATGGCACACGCGTGCCGTTCAACAGCGACAATATCATGCGCGGCATTCTCGCTGCCTGCGGAAAGCGTCCTATTTCGGCTGAGATAAAGGCCGAATTGGTGCGCGCCCTCGAGGACGAACTCAATCGCGAGTTCGAAGGCGAAGTCACATCAGTGGTGATCGGTCGTCGTGTCGCGCAACGCTTGCGCGCGCTTGATGACATCGCGTATATCCGCTTCGTCAGCGAGCACGAAGACTTCACCTCGATTGACGAGATCGCCGCAGAAGTGCGCATCGTGCAAGAGGCGCCGAAGGATGTTCCTGCGCAGTCGAAGATGTTCGACGATCCGTAACGGCGCTCACGGCGCGCGTCAGATGTCTTCGATCTCAGCGCACTTCTTCGTCGCAAGCACATCAAGCGCCTCGGAATACTTCTTCGTGAGCTTGTCGATGTCGTCCTTCGCGCTCTTGGCATTGTCCTCAGAAATCGGATGCTTCTTGTCGAGCACGAGCGCGTCGATGTGCTTGTTGCCGTCGCGACGCTCATTGCGCACCGCAACCTTTGACTCTTCGCCGAGCTTCTTCACTTGCGTGACGAGTTGCTTGCGTCGATCGGAACTTGGCGTCGGCACATTGATACGAATGATCGCGCCTTCAGTCATGGGATTGAGCCCAAGGCCCGCAGACTCGATCGCTTTCACGATGTCGCCTTTCGAGCTCGGATCAAACGGTTTCACCACCAACTGCGTGGCCTCACTCACCATGATCGCCGCGAGTTCGCGCAGGTCGGTGTGCGAGCCGTAATAGTCCACCTTGATGTACTCAAGGAGCGCCGTGTTCGCGCGACCAGTTCGGATGCCGCGAAGTTCGCGCGCGAGATAGTCGGTCGAACGCTGCATGCGCTCTTCGGTTTCAAGGATGATTGTGTCGAGGTCCATAGTGAGTTTCGAGTGTAGCGAAGCTCTTTCACCGCTGCCGATGCGTGCAATTCATCGACGAATGAAGCCGCTTGACCAATGGCGCTCGCGTTGCTGCAATGCGTCGATGCCCGCCTCCAAGGTTCCTCAGCGTCTCGTTCTTAAGATCAGTGGTGAAAGTCTTGCGCCTGCGGGCCAGCTTGGCATCGATACCCAAGAATTGCAGATGATCGCGGGCGAGATTGCATCGGCCTGCGAACTCGGCGGACAGATCGCGGTGGTCGTGGGCGGCGGAAACATTATTCGCGGCGCACGGTTGGCGAAAGACGGCGTGGTGCATCAATCCACTGCGGATTACATGGGCATGTTGGGCACGGTCATCAATGGTCTCGCGCTCAAAGAAGCGCTGGAGAACATTGGTCGGCCTGCGCGCGTGATGAGCGCGATTAGTGTTCCCGCCGTCGCGGAGTCGTTCATTCGTGGCCGCGCAGTGCGCCACCTCGAGAAGGGGCGCGTCATCATTCTCGTTGCGGGCACGGGCAATCCGTTCTTCACCACAGATACCTGCGCAAGCCTTCGCGCGATCGAACTCAACGCGAGTGTCTTGCTGAAGGCAACAAAGGTTGATGGAATTTACACAGCCGATCCCAAGAAAGATCCGACCGCGACGCGCTTTGATCGTCTGACCTTCGCCGAAGCGATCGAACGCCAAATCGGTGTGATGGATCTCACGGCGCTCACGATGTGCATGGAGCATTCGCTTCCTGTCTGCGTGTTTGATTACAAGACCGCGGGCAACATTCGGCGCGTCGTCGCGGGCGAGCGCATCGGCACGGTGGTGACGAAGTCGTGAGTGGCGCGCGAGCGGCTCACACTCGAGACGCTAGGGTCGTCACACACCTTCACGAGTTCGCGAAGAAAGCAGAATTCCCTACAATCGCTTACCTTCCTTTGCGTACATCATCTCGTGGCTGATCCTCGCTTACTCAACACCGATTCCGGGCCCACGCCAAACGAGTCGTTTCTCAGCGATGGGCAGCTCCTGCGCACCGAACGCGGACGCATGGTTCGCGAGCGTTGGATGCATCTCTTGCTCTTCGGTTTCGCGCTTTCGACCGTGATTCATGTGGTGATGATGCTCGGCCTTTGGATGAAGAAGGACGAGCCGCGCGTATGGATCGATCAAAATATCGCGATCAACGAAGTGCGCTTGCAAGAGTTGCCGCCGATGGTCGAGACCTTCACTGACGATGTGGATATGCCCGACCCGTCGTCGCTCGCGGTTGGTCCGCCATCGACCGAGCTTGATCCTGAACCAAATCTGTCGAGCCAACAAGCGTCGGGCAATCCAACGCTTGATAGTTATGGCGCGCCTGAAGCGCCCGGTGTTGGCGCGATTGTTGGGCCAGGTGGACCAGGCACGGGCATCGGCATCGGCAGCGGAAAGGGCGGTGGCGGCACGAGTTTCTTCGGTGTCGGCGGACGCGGAACGCGCTTCGCGTACATCGTTGATGTGTCGGGTTCGATGGATCAAGAAAATAGAATCATCACCGCGCTCTCGGAGTTGAAGCGTTCGATTTCGGCGCTGCCCGATTACACGCAGTACTACGTGGTGCTCTTCTCGAACACTGCGATTGTGCCTGACTGGGACACCAACAACTGGATGCGCGCGACCAAATCGAACCTCGGCCGCACGAAGATGTGGCTGGATGAACAAACTCCTCGCGGCGCAACATTTCCACGCGATGCGTTTGATCGCGTGTTCAAATTGCCGACCGCGCCGGATGTGATTTTCTTCCTCACTGACGGCGAGATCCCTGGTGACACTGCCTATCACGTGCGTGACATGGTCACGGGATCGAAAGGTGATGTCATCATCAACACCATCGGGTTTTCAAGCGAAGCAGGCAAGCAATCGTTGATGGACATCGCGAAGGAACACCGCGGTGTGTTTCGATTTGTGCCGACGCAAGGTGTTGGCGCGGTGCAACCGTGATGCGCGTGCATCCGCGTGGATTCGCTGCGTTCGTAGTCGTAGTCGCATCAGGATTGAACGCATTCGCGCGTGCTGATTTCACGATTCTGCTGCGCGGAAACGAACAAGCCGTCACTGCCACCAGTGTGTCGAGCAGTCTTCGCGGCATCGAAGCGCGACCTGCAGGAACAGTCATTCCTTGGGACATGGTGCGCGCAGTGGAAGTGTCTACAGGCGTTGACTCCAACGATGCAGCGCTCAACGAACTGCTCGCAACGGGCAAGGATCTTTGGCGCGCGCGCATTCGAATTGAACGCGGCGATGAAGCGCTCGCGCAACCGCTGTTAGTCAAACACTGGGAGCGTTTCCGTCTCAATGACGGACCGACCACCGCGCTCGTTGCTGAGGGCATGCTGCGCTGCGCGCTTGCCTCGGGCGACATCCGTGGCGCCGTCGAACCATGGCTCGTCTGTCTGCGCATCGGAAGCGCTGGCGAGCCGTCACGCTTCTCGCAACTTCCGCTGGTGATGGATGACGCGACAGGTTTGCTGCCTGCGCTTTCGCCCTTTGTTCCTGCAGCAAAGCGTGCGGATCTTGCGGCCGCATGCGTTGCAGTGAATGTGTCGCCTGCAGGAACCGCGGGCATGCCGCAAGAAGTTGCCGCGCGCATTGCACGCATGGTTGCTGCGACGGACGGCGTTGCGAATCAGCTCATGCCGCTCGGTGCCGATGCCGCACCAGCAGTGCGCGCACTTGGATTGCTCGAAGCGATTCTTGTCGCAGCGGACGCGCGTGCGTGCACTCGAGCGACTGCTGAATTTGATCGTGCGTTCGCTGAACAACCTGCGTATCTCACTGCATGGAAACTC
>QWPU01000151.1 GCA_003671065.1 Planctomycetota bacterium
TCTTCGCAGTTTTCTTCGCAGTCTTCATAGTGACGATCCTAATAAGTAGTGTTCGTGTCATTCGCAATCATCGAGGTACGATTCGATTTCATTCGCGGCCTTGTTGTCCTTGAGTGCTCTCGCCCGCGCGAGGCCTGCGCGCAATACCGCAGCAACCTCCGCTTTGCGGCCGCACGATTCAAGCGACTTTGCTTTGTGAAAGTACGCGTAGCACGATGCAGGATCCGCTGCAATCGTGCGGTCATACCAGTCAACTGCTTCTTCGAAACGCCCTAGTTTTTGGCACTCTTGGGCCAGGGCATAGAGCACGAAGCCGTCGAGCGGCTCAGCAGCATGCAGTTGTAGGAGTTTCGCGAGGCGGTCGGATTCGAGTTTGGTCATCATGGGGCTCCATCTGAGCGCGGAGCGGTCGGTACTCTACTACATCATGCTGCGCCTTTGCTTGCACTTTGCCATTGTTCGATTTGTCGCGTCCAGCGTCCTTTTGATCGCGAGCACCGCGGTTGTCCAAGGCTGTTCAACCGAGCGACCTGGCACCCCGATCGTTGATAAAGAAGAAGCGTTGCTGCCACCCGTGCCACGCGAGATGCGCGTCGTCAGCAGCTTCGGCGGCGTGCATCGAAAGATCGAGATCGTGGGCGGCGTGTGGTTTCAATCGTTTGCGAACCGATTGCTCGCGCTTGATGCGCCCAGCGGCACGGTGCTCGTTGATCTTGAACTTGCGCCTCTCGGCACGACTGGTCCGCTCTGCGACTTCGTAATCCTCAATAACCACATCTACGCGGTGTTGGAAGATGACGAAGTCGTTGAGATTGATATGAGCGTGGTGCGAACTCCCGTTGTGATCAATCGTTGGAAGACGGCGCAACTTGGCATCAAGCCGCGCACGGTGTCACTAGTCAATGGTGAAGTGATTATCTCGGGCGACGGCGGTGTTGTGAGGCTTGCCGAAGCGCCGCTTGATGTGCACGCGGTCGATGAGAAGGGCGAGCCGATTCCGTTGGTGATGCCTGAAATCCAACTCGCGGGGCGTGTAGTTGGTTGCGTGCTCGCGAATGATGATGGAGCGATCGCATGTGTTGGTCGCCGCATCGTGCGCGTGAAAGACGGCTCGTATCTTGGTGCCGCAAGCAAACTCATCGCGGTGGATGCCGAGCATGGCGGCGGCTATGCGTTTCTCTTGCAAGCTGGTGAAATCGCTGAAGTTGGGCTGATGGGAAGCGATTTTCGCGAACGCTCAAGCAGCGCGCTGCATGGACAAGTGCATTCGATTCGCATCATTGATGATCGCTTTCTTGCGGTGAATGACTTCGAAGTTGCTACTTGGAAACTCGAGCGCACAGCAGGCGCGGACACCACCGTTGCAACAACGCCAGAGGAATCTGCGAAGGCCACGGCCAATGCAATCGCAAGTTCGAACGCCGTTGCAGCACCACTCGACTTCGTGCTCGGTGCGTTGATCTCTGTTCCTGTGAAAGGTGCGCGTGATGTGGGTCGTGTGCAGCGCAATCGATTTGCCGTCAGCGGTTCCTTTGGTCGCGCGCTGTATCGCTACTTGCCTGAAGGCGATAAACCAGGTGACGAGTTCTACTGGTCCGAGCGCCTCCCAGGACGATTGGATGTGAGTGTGACGGATCGTCGCCGCATTCAAGCTGCAGGCATTGAAGGCTCGTGGATGTATCTCATCGGTGAACGCGCCGAACTCACGGATCGACCGATCGCATCGCCTGATCGTTCGGCCTACGCCGTCGAACTTGCGTGGGGAAGCGCTAAGACCGATGAAATTCGCGAGGAAGTGACCTTCGCCATCGATGATCGCTCGCAGACCTATCGACCGTCGCGTGGTGGAAAGATTTCGACGATGGTGGTCGCAGATGGAAGAGTGTGGATCGGTCACGATCACGGCGTTGATGTGTTGAGCTTTAATCGTCTGAGCGGATTGATGGTGACGGATTCCGAGATTCGACTTGGCGGTCCGATGATCGCGCTGTATCCCAATCGTGTCGGTGGCGGCATCGCGTATGTCGCGGCGTACTCGGGCTTCGGTGTCATTCGCCCAATCAAGGAAACTGAGCCGCCCACGGTGACGCCGGGATGTGTTACGGGCGAACCGCCGAAGCCAATTGAATTGCCTAAAGCGAAAGCAGGAGCGAAGCATGAGTGAGCCGCACATTCGCGCGCAAGTACTCGTCGTTGATGACGAACGCGATCACGCGCAGGCGATGGCTGATGCGTTGCGCAAGCCAGGTCATGTGTGCACCATCGTGCATTCACTTGCTGCTGCGCGTGATGAACTCCTGCATGGGCATTTCGATGTGATCATCACAGATCTCGTGATGGAGTCCGAGGTCGCGGGTCTTGAAGTGCTTGCGCTCGCGCGCGCGGAGCAACCGCACGCGGAGACAATCATGGTCACTGCGCACGGTGATATTCCCACTGCGAAGAAGGCGTTGCAGGGCGGCGCGTACGACTTCATTGAGAAGCCCGTTGATCTCGTGGTGCTGCGCAATCTCGTGCATCGCGCCGCTGAGACGGTGATGCTGCGCGGTCAGAACGAAGCGCTCAAGGGCGTTGCTGAGAGCGCGTTTGGTTTCGAAGGGATCATCGGTGAAAGCCCTGCAATGCGGCAAGTGATCACCATGATCCGTCAACTTGCACCGAGCACGCTGCCTGTGTTGGTGACTGGTGAATCGGGCACGGGCAAAGAACTTGTCGCAAGCGCGATTCATAAGTTGTCTAAGCGTGCGTCACGGCGATTCGTGACTTTCAACGCAGCGGGGCAAGCCGAGAGTTTGCTTGAAGATCAACTCTTTGGCCACGTGCGCGGCGCGTTCACTGGAGCCGACAAAGATCGTGAAGGTGTGTTTGAGTATGCCGATCGCGGCACGGTCTTCCTTGATGAAATCGGCGACATGCCGCTGGCGATGCAGCCGAAGTTGTTGCGCGTATTGGAGACGGGCGACATCGTGCGTCTTGGCGCGAATGAAACCAAGCGCGTCGATGTGCGGCTGGTGAGCGCGACGAATCGCGATCTCAAGAAACTCGCGTCGGAAGGCGCGTTTCGTGAGGATTTGTACTTTCGTCTCAAAGGCGCCGAGATTCACATTCCTCCGTTGCGCGATCGACGCGAAGATGTTCCGTTGCTCGTGCAACACGCCATCGGCAAGTATGCGGCTGACCTCGGTCGCACGCGTCCGTCGATCACTCAACCTGCGCTCATGCGTCTTGTCGCCTACGACTGGCCAGGGAATGTGCGTGAAGTCTTTCAACTCATGCATCGCATGACGGTGATGGTGCAAGGCGACACGATTGATGTGCGCGACATTCCTGACGAGATTCGCGCGGGTGACGACACGGGCGAAACGCATACGCAAACGCGCGCGGGGCTTGCTGGTGTTGGTCTTGACAAGCTTGAAAAAGAAGCGATTCGCCAGACTCTTGCGATGACTGCGGGAAACCGCGAACTCACTGCGAACATGCTCGGCATCGGCGAACGAACGCTGTCCCGCAAGGTGAAAGAGTATGGGTTGCGTTGAACGCGCCGCTGTGCGGCAATTACTCGCGGTGAAGTCGAGTGCGACCTGCGGCGAGTGACCATGCGCCTACTTGTGAGCCTTCGGCGTTGTGCAGCACGAATTCAAGGGCGTTGTCATCACGACTGCCGAGCGCATCGAAGCGCGCGACGACGCGTGCGTCTTTATTGTCAACACGGATCGACGAGCCATCACCTGTCGTGATGTGCAGTGTGGCGCGAGCTGCAGTGTTCAGAGTGCCGCGACCAAACTCGCGCAGTGTTCCGTCAAACGGAACATCAGGCGATGCGTTGTCAGCGATCCACCACGCAGAACCATCACTTGCGCACACGAACACAACAGCGCGCGCGCGTGCAATCGCTTCGGTGCGTGCAAGTCGAAGATCCGCGTCGAGCGCGCCTTCGACAAGCGGGGCACTTGAGAACTGGGCACTACTCATGCCAGGAATGACGACTGAGGCGAAGAGACCAAGTAGCCCGATCACGAGCAGCATCTCCAACATGGTGAAGGCGCGGCGTAACATCAATCGTCACCTTCCTTCTCATTGCGCTCGAAGCCGAGTGAGTAGAACTGTCGCAGCGCAGGTGCTTCGAGACGCGGGGATGCATGCGCTTTGGCGCGGCGGGATCCGCGCGCAAGATCAACTTGAGCGCGCACGCGTGCCTCGCGTTTCTTTGCATCGTTGTCGCCTGCAACTGCGATCGACACGCGAATCTCAGGCACAATGTTGGTGCGCGCAGCAAATTCACCGAGCATTTCAGCACAAAGCGTTGTGACTTCCTTCACCGCTGGTTGCACTGTCGCGCCGTTACTCCAGATTCCCGACATTCGATTCGACCAACCGCGTTGCGTATCAAGCGCGGGATCGTAGAAGAGCGCGGTGCCGCTCTTGATTCGCACTTCCTTCGCAAGCGCGCGGCCATAGATCGCGCTGCGCGTTTCAAGGCTCACGCGACCGAGCGGCGCGTAGATCTCACCCTTGAGCACGCTGCCGCCAAGGAGCGCGACGCGCGTGTCATTGGCAACATAGATCGTCACCGCCGCGGCTCCGCCGTCGTAGTTCGCGTCGCCAGATGCATCGCGGCCTTCGAGTGGATTACTGCGCTCGCCGCCCAAATACGACGCGTCCATCGAGAGATCGCCGAGTGCGATGATGGTGAGTTGTGCGTTGGGCGCGATTTCAATCGCAGCACTTTCAATGACGGTGTTGCCACGCACGATGATCGTGGTGATGCCTTCGACGCGCACTTGTGAGCCGCGTTCGATGCGAAGCGTTCCGCCGATATCGAGTTGCGACACACCACGCAGCGTGACCGCGCTGCGAGCAGGGACTCGAACATCATCAATCGTCGAGGCGTTGTGAGTCATGAGTCCGTCGAGCACAAGCGTTGGGAGCATTGCGCCCGTTACTGCGGGCGGAGTTGGCGCGAGCGGCACATGAATCTCCGCTGGAATACGCAGCACTTTGTCAACGAGGTTTGCGTCTGCGTCGTCGAGGTCTTCGGCGAATGAACCAAGTTGCACGCGCACGCAGCCGTGGATCGAGGCGCTGGAATTCACAGTGAGGCCGCTGCTGTTTCCACTCGACAATCCAAAGACCACTGGTTCACGCAGCGCTGCGAGTGGTGCGCGTGACCACACGCTCACGAGCGCATCGGATTCAAGGGCGAGTACATCAGTCGCAAGCAACGCGAACTCTGAGCAGTCGAGATCAGCTTCATTCGCGATCGTGGGCGACGGCATGCGTCCGACCGCGTGAGTCGTTTGAGTTACGCCAGACAATGTTGCAACGACAGTGATTTCAACTGCTTTCGCCGACTCATCGGGCGGTCGACCAGTTGCAAGATCGATAATGCTCGCGCGCACTGTTGCGTCACCGATGGTGAGTGAGTCAATCAGCACGCCGTTGGAAATCGCAGCATTCTCTGGATCATTCAGCAGTTCGACCGCGATTTCCATTGCGCCTGCAGCAGCGGCGCGCGCAGATGCTGCCTTCGCAAGATTCGCGCTCGCGGAAAGATTCGCATCACGACTGGCTGCGAGTGAGAGTCCAAGCAGCGTGGCGACGGCGACGGCAGTGAGCGCGAGCAGCACGACTGATCCACGCCGCGCGCGCAAGTGCGACGAGTTGCGTGTAGTGACAAACGAAGTCTTCATCGCAGTGGCTCCTCTTGTAGCGCAGGACTCAACGCCAGACGAGCGCTGTTCTGTGCGGCCTCAAGTTGAAGTTCAACGCCATTACCCCGACGCAACGCAATGAACGAGCCGTGATCGAGCCCTTCCGCGAGTACTGATTCTTTGAGAATGCCTGCGCGAAATGCGTCAAGACGCACCGCGAGAAAATCAGCGTCGTGTTCGAATTCACTTTCGAGCAAACGATCGGCATCGAAGGCCGCGCGATCAACGCGTTCAAGAAGCACTTCGCCGTTCTCAGCATCAAAGCGCATCCATCCCAATTCAGAGAGATGCACTGAGCGACTCGGCACTGCATCTGACAGCCACAACGCAGCCATGTCGTCGCGAGAAGCGAGCACGCAACGCAACTGCGGCGCAAGCGCGTGCAATCGTTCGATCGCGAGCGCGCCTTCGATGGCAGGATCACTCACACGCGTGCGCGCCGTGGCTCCTTGCGCAAACGCGCTGAGAAACGCAACGATCGCAAGACCAACAATGCCAAGCAACGCCGCGGCGACAACTACTTCGATGAGCGTGAAACCATTGCGATGCTTCATTGTGCACCACCAGTGTTGGGGAGCGCTGCTGTGCGTTCAAGCGTCGCGATAGCAACGCCGTCGGGACCAGTGACTTGTGCGATCAATCGAATCATGGGCAGACGAACCGCGTCGCCATCAGCGCGTGTGACGCTGCAGAGTTCGCGCGTCGCACGCACTTCAACGCTGCACGATGCCAGCGCTTCGCCCGCGCCTTCGCCATCAAGCGTCCAGCGCGTGGCTGCATTACGACCGTCATGGACCGCGGCTGCAGCAGTGATGAGTGCTCGCTCCGCTTCAATCGACGCAAGCGCGATGCGTCGAGCGGCGAGGCTTGCAGCATCGGTTGCGGCGAGAAGATCAAGCGCGGCCAGCGCAGCGATCGAAAGAATCACGGCGGCCACAAGCACTTCGATAAGCGTGAGCCCGCGACGAGCGCATCGAGGCAGGCGTCGCGGCAACTTCATCACGCGAAGATGAGTCCACGAGGTGGTGTTCATCGATCTCCTCAGTTTTTCAGCAGGCTTCGTTGTTGATCGGCAACGCACGCGGGGTGAGTGCGGCCTCACTCTCTGCTTGACGCAAATTGGGGTCGCCGCCGTTAGGTCTGGTTGGTTTATGACGAAGATGCCGACAAATCATGCGCTTGCGCCAAAGCGTTCAAACCGCGATTATGGGCAGCCCTGCATGCCGCGCCTTCTCTTTCGGCACATCGTCTTTGATCTTCTTCGCGTTCAGTTTCTGACGGCGAGCGTGCTCGTCGCAGTCATCGCGTTTGGTGCGGCAATTCGACCGATCATGCACAACTTGCTTGGTCCTGAAGAAGTGCTTCAGTTCGTGGCGCTGGCGTCAGTGCCGATGCTGCAATACGCGCTTCCGTTTGCAGGAGCGTTTGCGTCGACGATCGTCTATGCGCGCCTTGCCGCCGACAACGAAGTTCTTGCGATGAGCGCGGCGGGCATGTCGTATGCGCGCGTGTTGCGTCCAGCGATTGGGCTTGGACTCGCGCTGTTTCTCGCGATGAGTGTGTTGCTTGATGCAGGCGTGCCGCGCTTCTGGACATCGATGCGGCGGATGATTACCAATGATGTGACGCGGCTCTTCGTGAGCGCGGTTGAACGCGGCGAAGCGTTCGCGGTTGACGGCACGCAGTTGTATGCCGACGAAGTGCGCGTGGTTGAAGGGACTACTGATGGTTCTGGACCAACGACGCGCCTCCAACTCGCAGGTGTCGCGGCGATCGAAACAGGCGCTGATGGACGCACCACCACAGAGTTC
>QWPU01000152.1 GCA_003671065.1 Planctomycetota bacterium
GTGTAATCGTCGCCTCAATCAGCTGAGCGCGCAAGCCACGGCACCCAAGGGTGCCACTACCTTCGTAGCGAAGATATCCACAAAAATGCAACCGCTCCGGCACGGAAGTGATCGGAGCGGGTGCGCTTTCATGCGCGGGGGAGTTGTTTCAACGGCGGCTTCGACGCGCCGTGGACGTGCTCGCGTGCGCGCACGGTTCAGTCGGTGATTCCATTTTAGAAGCGCGAAACTTTGACCGCGATGCTCGAGCCGTCGTCGTACTGCTTGCCTTTCAGGCTGGAATATCCGCTTGCCTTGATGGTGCCCCACACTGATGAGACTCCACCCATGTCGTTTTCGAGGCAGAGCACTACGCCACTCTTTTTGTTAACCACGATGTAGCCCGAAATATCGATGAAACTGCCAAAGTTCACCCAGCCGTTGACTTCATACAAGCCAGGGTACCCAGTCGCGGTCACGGTCAGGTATGTCGTCGAGGTAACGCCGTGTTGCTTTACGGTTCCGCCGTAGTTGCCAGCCATGTTGGGCAACGAGACGACGGGTGTACCTTTGAAACTAAATGTTCCATTCGAAGCCGCGCCGCTTCCCGAGATGGATCGATTGGCTTTGGCCGTGCCGCTGAACGAGCCGTTGAGCACGTTGCCGCCAATAGTCTCGGTGTAGGAACCAACAAACTTTGGTCCGACGATGCTCCACGACCCTGTAAAGATGGCTAAGTCGTAGCTGGCTCGCGTGACGGCATAGCCCTCCAAACTACCGTCGGCATGAAACTCAAAGTAGCCGATGCCCTTGTCCGCGCCCGAGATCGCGGCTTCCCACCGTCCAACTGGAGATTCGGTTGCCGCGTTCGTGGTCGTTGCGAGCAGACCGCAGCACACCACACCAACCAACGCACACATTCGTGAGAGGAGACTCATAGTGCTTCACCCTTCTGTAGTAGATTCTTTTCTAATCCTTTGACACACTGATGCATGAGCACTGTGACGAACAGTGCCGCCGCAGGAGATCATGCGGCAGCGGCGCATCATTGTCAAGTACACGTTCAAACTAGTCACAAATGCGGCGTTGGCCGGACGGATTCTGGAAGCGAAACTCCGTGGACAGGAGTGGACGTTGTGGTTTGTGCGTCACGTCACAGAACGGATTCATTAATATCAGACTATGCAGTGGCACTGATCGCGGCAGAGATGGGCTTTCCCACTATCGGTGGGCCTTCTCAAGCATGGGAATTTTTTAACTTTCTAGCAAAGGCAAACTCACGAAAGTCTTCGCCCCTTCGTCGCTGAGTCGGTGTGAGTTGGGCGGCTCTCCGCTGAATAGCGCTCTCGCTTCGCGCTCGCACGTGCGTCGCCGCCGTGCTATCTACACGACTTTCCACTGAGGAACTCACACGAAAGTCCGAAGATATCCACAAAAATGCAACCGCTCCGGCACGGAAGTGATCGGAGCGGGTGCGCGTTCATGCGCGGGGGGCTGCGCACGAAGGCCCGCGCGCCTACGCAGCGCGCGATGAGGAGTACTTATGTTGCCGTGTTAGTTACGGCTCCTAGAACGATTCGCTGGAGCTTCCGCCATCGGTCGAACCAAGATGAACTGTGCGCGTCCCTCACGCTCGACGAGGACTGGCATCGATGAACCCTCTCTCAGAGCATCGATGGCAGCTGTCGCTTCGTCGAGCGTGTGGGTGGCACGCGAGCCAATACGACGAATCAAGTCGCCTGGCTCGATTCCCGCGAGTGCCGCGGGTCCCTCGGGCGCAACGCGTTCAACTACTAACGCGCCGTCGTCCGCCATTGGACTGAGTTGAGTTACTTCTTCCGCAGTGAGTTCCTTCAGCGTGAACCCGAGCTTGTCGATCGCGCTGAGTTGCTGCTTCATTTCCGGCGACTTCTTCATTCCGCGCGCCTGCTTCGCATCGTCGCGTTCACCGAGCGTTGCGTCGATGCTCTGCGATTCACCATCGCGCACTGCATGAAGCGTGATGATCGCACCAGGCTCGCGCTCACCGATGACTGCAATGAGTTCACCAGGAGTTCGCACTTTCTTTCCTGCGATGGTGGTGATGAGATCGCCCGCGAGGATTCCCGCAGCTTCTGCAGGAGAACCACGCGCGACGCTGTTGACGAGCACGCCTGATGCTGAATCGCAACCAAGGCTCGCAATCATGTCGTCATCAACTGGCTGCACACCGATGCCAAGCCAGCCTCGACTCACGCGACCATCAGCGATGATGTCGTTGACGACTCGTTGCGCAACAGCGCTTGGCACTGCGAATCCGATGCCGTCGTTGCCTCCGCCGCGACTTGAAATGCATGAATTGATGCCGATGATTTCGCCGTCGAGGTTTGCGAGCGGACCACCTGAATTGCCTGGATTGATCGCAGCATCGGTCTGAATGTAATTTTCGAATGTCGCAAGACCAACATCGCTGCGACCCTTCGCACTCACGATGCCTGCGGTCACTGTTTGTTGCAGACCGAAGGGCGCGCCGATTGCGACGACCCAATCGCCAACATCGAGCACTGCGCTATCGCCGAAGGTTGCGGGCGTGAGATTTGTTGCATCAGTGTGAAGGACAGCGATGTCGGTGCCAGGGTCAAGTCCAACAACTGTTGCGCTCGCAGTGCGACCGTCTTCGAACACAAGCTCGATTTCATCTGCATCGGCGACAACATGATTGGCAGTGACGATGTAGCCGTCCTTACTGATGACGGCGCCTGTTCCTGTTCCACGCGCGGGACCTTGCTGCTGCTGTTGTTGTGCGCGCCCGTTGGAAGTCGTGTTGATCGTGACAACGCTCGCGCTCAATCGTTTGGCTGCGCCGCGAAAGGCGTGGGAAAGCGAGCGCGCTTCGCTCTTGGCTGAGTTGTTGGCTTGCGTGTTGGCAGCGGTGCTCGTCGCCACAACATTCTGCGGCGCAGCAGCGAGCGCGCACAATGGGGCGCACGCGAGCAAGACACTCGCGAGAGTTGTTCGGTGTGCGATACGGGCAATACCTGTGTTGATGAAATGTGACATGTGATTCTTCCGTTTCTTCGATAGGACATCGCACGCACCCCGTGCGAAAATAAGGTCCTGTCGACAAGTGAATTGCTGTGGCCCCAAATCGCAAGCACGGTTCCGAATGTTCGTGGGACGAACGGTCGGCGCGCGCTTGGCTGCGAGCGTTACGGCAGTGAACAGCGCGAGGTTTGCGATTCCGCAAGAAATCTTGTCGGTCGAAAAAACTGCAGGAACGCCCGAGAAAGCGCGCTGAAACTAGATTCGTTCGCCGTTGCTCAGGCGATCAAGCGCCAACGCCGCGCTCACCGCAACATTGAGGCTGTCCACTCCGCGGCTCATCGGAATGCGGACCGTGTGTTGTGCGAGCGCACGCACTGCGTCACTCACGCCATTGGATTCATGTCCAACCACGATCGCCACGCGCGACGGCGGATTGAGCGACGCAATCGGCACCGATGATTGAATCGCGGTCGCGACCAGCGTGAGATCAAAGCGCGCGCAGAACTCACGCAAATCACTCGGCCATTCTTTCGCGCGTATCGCGGTGACCTTGAGCGCATTGCCTGTCGAGACACGCAAACTCTTTCGATACAGCGGATCGTGACACGACGGACTCAGCAACACCGCATCAACTGCAAATGCAGCCGCGATGCGAAAGAGTTGTCCGATGTTGTCGATGTTGTTGCAGTCTTCTAGCACGAGCACAGTCCGCGGCGGCGTCGACGGCGCGTAGTCACTCATTGCGCACGGTTCGAAGTCAGCGCGTCGACCAACGGCGAGCACGCCGCGATGCAGATCGATGCCCGTAACAGCTTCAAGCACCGCATCATCAACCGTGTACAGCGGCGCTTCACACTGCGCAGTCATCGCGCTCGCATGCACACGCGCGGTCATGCGCGAACTCGCGAGCATCGACACAATGCTCATTGGACGCAACAACATCGCCTCAAGCACAACGAAGGTTTCGCCTATGAAAATGCCTTCGCGCGCAGAAAGGTCGCGCTCGCGAATATTGCGATACGCGTCGAGTCGCGGGTCGGCGGGGGAGGTGATGTGGATCGGTTCAGTCACGCTGTAGTGCTCATCTTGATTCTCGCGCAAACGCGCGCCGTGTGCACAATCTCGTCCTGTACACTCGGATCATGCAGGCGTCCAACCACAGCGATCACCACGACGACGAGGAGCGCAAGAACGCGACCTTCGGCTCGGGCTCGCCGCTTGGCGAAGTGCCCGAGAGTGACGCGATCATTGATGCGAATGAGCCGACGCCCGAAGATGAGCGCGTTGAAGCGCTGCTTGAGCGCGCGACCATCGATGTCCCTGAATTCGCCGACGCGGTCGAGCAACAGGAAGCATCTGACGCTGCTGAAACGCTCGAGCAAATCGGTGGAGCGGCTGCTGTTGAAGTCATCGAAGAGATGGAAACCGAGAGCGCGGCCGAAGCGCTCGCGCACATGCATCCGTCGCTGGCGGTGAGTGTGTTGGAAGATTTGATTGAAGAGGATCCGAGTTACGCGGGCAAACTCATCGAAGAGATGGAGCCTGATGACGCGACCGATCTGTTGCAGAATTTGTCGGATGCGTCGCGCGATCGCTTGCTCGGAACGCTGGGCAAAGTTGAAGCGGTGAAGTTTCGTCGCTTGCTGGAATACCCCGAGAAAAGCGCGGGCGGCATGATGACGACCGACTACCTCGCCGTGCGCGACACCATGACGGTGCGCGAGGCGACGGAAGCGATTCGCCGCGCCGATTCGGGCGAAGACTGGCTGTATGTCTTCGTCGTTGATTGGCGCGGTCGGTTGCAAGGCCGCGCGACGATGCGTGCGATGTTGCTTGCGGATCCCTCGCAGCGCGTGACGGATATTTGTGAGCGACAAGTCGACGCAGTGAAGCCCGGCGTTGATCGCGTTGATGTCGCGCGCGAGTTCGAGAAGTACGACTACCTCGTGCTTCCTGTTGTTGATGAAGAAGATCGCATGCTCGGTGTCATCACGGTTGACGATGTGGTCGACACCATCCGTCAAGAAGGCACGGAGAGCGCGCAGGCGATGGTGGGTGCAGGTCGCGAAGAGGCAGTGTTTTCAAGCGTTGCTGACAAGTTGCGCGGTCGCTTGCCATGGCTGTTCGTCAATCTCTTCACGAGTTCGATCGCCGCGATTGTGGTGCTGCAATTTGACGGACTCATCACTTCGGTGGCGCTGCTCGCCGTCATCATGCCAGTGATTGCCAATCAAGCGGGCAACGCTGGGCAACAGTCGCTCGCCGTCACGCTGCGCGGCATCGTGCTTGATGAAGTGCGCGATGGTTCAGCGTTGCGTTTGGTGCGCCGCGAAGGAATCGTCGGCGTCATCAACGGCACGATTTGCGGCGTGATAGTTGGACTTGTTGTCGGTGGCATCGAGTACTACCAACATCCCGAATCGATGATGTGGAAGCTTGGAATTGTCGTTGGCATCTCGATGACGCTCGCGCTCGCGGTCGGCACGCTCGTTGGTTCAAGTTTGCCGCTGATCGTGCGTCGTTGCGGCGCTGATCCAGCAACCGCGTCCACCATCTTCTTGACGATGGTCACTGATTCGATGAGCTTCTTTGTGTTCCTCGGACTCGCGAGCGCGTTGAGCGGTTGGATTGGAATCGTTTCGAACTGACGCGACTCAGGTAATGATCGCAATCGCTTTCACTTCAACAGCGATCGGCGTCGGAAGACAATCGATGCCAAGCGTCGTGCGCGTTGGATTCGGATTTCCTGGACCAGCGAAGTACTCGGCGTAAATGCGGTTGTAGATAGGAAAGTCGTTGGCCATGTCGGTGAGGAACACCGTGACATCAACGAGGTTGATCCACGGCACGCCTGCGTCTTCCATCACGGCTTTCGCGTTATCGAAACACGAGCGGCATTGCGCTTCGATGTCCTTCGCGGCGAGTCGACCATCAGCACCAAGCGTCACACCAGGAATCTCTTTGGTGCCGCGTTTGCGCGGACCGACACCAGACATGAAGAGAAGATTGCCCGCGCGTTTGGCGTGTGGATACGCGCCGACGGGTTCAGGTGCGCGAGTGGAATGCACATCGTTCGATTGTGAAGCGCTCATGCGAGAGAGCGTAACACGGCGCGCACTGGACTTGCGTCGAAACCAACGAGCGGCAGCGGAAGGGCGATGAGTTCGTACTCACCTACTTCAACATGCGCGAGGCGGAGACCTTCGAGAATCGACACATCGCGCGCGAGAAAGCGTGCGTGCGCGATGAGATCTTTCGCCTCTTGCGTGTCGACGCTTGGTGTATCGATGCCGATCAGCGTGACGCCGCGATCGGCAAGCGCGTCGATGAGCGCGGGATCGAATGCTGCGAAATCGCTATTCCACTGCGTAAAATCGGGGAATGTGTTGGTGCGAATGAGGACGCGTGAATGCATGATGCATGCAAGATCGAAGTCGAGATCTGCGACTGAGACACGCGAACCGCCCGCACTTCGCGTGGCGCGTGCATGGATGACATGACACGGACCGATGTAGCGCGCGAGAGGCATGGCATCGATTGAGGCCGCATTCGCGCCGTAATGATTCGCGCCGTCAGCGTGGGCGCCGAGATGCACGGTTGCGCGCACAGTTGAGAGCGTGATGTTCGCGCCGCTGTTGAGGTCACACAACACTTCGCGCGAAAGCGGCGTGTCGCCAGGCCAGACTTGCATGTCGGGCGCGATGCGTGGCGTGATGTCAATGAGTGGACGCTCGCGCGCAGTAGTGTTTGAAGTGTTCACAGCCGATCTCGATTCATGCTTGGTCGCTGCAATTCTTCAGCAACGAGGTCGCGACGCTCACGCGCGAAGAAGATGGGCACGAGTGCGAGTGTGATGACAAGCACTGCGATAGCGCCAGCCCACGCGATGCCGTATCTAAGCGCGGGATTTGGTCCAGAGGGTCCGATGAGCCAAGCGAATTGATTGAACGCCTCGAGCGCCGCAGGAGTTGGCGCGGTCGAACCCATCGGCCATGTATGCACGCCATACGACGATCCACCTCGCGCGAGATAGCCCGCCGCGAATCCGCCTTGCGCAACGAGTCCGAAAGCACCGCCACCGCACGCAACAACTCCAGCAGCGAATCCACCGACCGCGCTGCCGATCACTGCGACAGCGAGACCACCGAACGCAGCGAATGTGCCCAGTGACAACCCACCGAAGGTCACGCCACCGATCGACATTCCGCCAAACGCAACGAGACCTCGCGCGAAACCACCGAACGCGAACACGCCCGTCGCGATGTCTCCGATTGCGAAGTAACCCTTCGCGTGACCCATGCGACCAGCCGCGTCGGGACCGAGTGCAATTGAAACGAGTGGAAGTCCACAGACGCGGCGCGTCGATTGATAGCGCTTCGATGCCTTACGCATTTGAATCTGGCCTTCGCGCACGAGCACTTCAACAAGCGGTCGACCGCACTCAGGACAAGACGCGCTAGAGGTCGCGTTGGTGAGGTCGTAGCCGCACTGCGAACACGATGGCTTC
>QWPU01000153.1 GCA_003671065.1 Planctomycetota bacterium
CTTGTGATTGCTGACACAGCGACAACCGCGCTCTACTTCACGCTTGGACTCTTCTTGCTGATGAAGACGGCGCCGACCCCTGTGATTCCGTAACTCGCGACAGTCTCACGCCGCCGCTACACTCGCCTCGTGGCTATAAAAAGCATCACATTGCTCGTGCTTGATGTGGACGGCGTCCTCACCGACGGCGGGATCTTCATGGATGACGCGGGTCACGAAACCAAGCGTTTTCATGTGCGCGATGGCGCGGCGCTGCGCATGTGGGCGAAGCTTGGCTACGAGACTGCTGTGATCACGGGACGCAACGGCATGGCGCTGCGTCATCGTCTGCGCGAGCTCGGTATTCGACATGTCATCTCAGGTTCGAAAGACAAAGGCGTGGCGTTTGAAGCGCTGTTGAGGGAGCTCAATCTCGTTGCGTCGCAAGCCGCGATGATTGGTGATGACATTCCTGACTTGCCGATTTTGCGCCGCTGCGGCTTTGCAGTTGCGGTGAAGGAAGCGGTGCGCGAAGTGCGCGATGTTGCGGCACTGGTCACCGAACACGGCGGCGGAGCGGGTGCCGTGCGCGAAGTGATTGAACTCATTTTGAAATCGCAGCATCGTTGGACGGATGCGGTGCGCACCTTTGATCCGGAGTTTGATCCAGATGCACCAGAAGCGCCTGGAGTGTCGTCGTGAGTCGATCAGCTGATTGGGCCGAGTTCGTGCGCAAACGCCGCGGGCTGCTCTTCGCGATTCCTGCTGGCGCGCTTGCCGTGCTCATTGTGATCGCTGCGATTAACTTTGATACTGGTTCGAAGCCTGTTGCGCGGCCAAGTCGCATTGATGCGGCGCAAGAACTTCTCGCTCCGCGCGTCGCAAGTCCAGAAGAACTCGCGGCGGCATCAGGTTCGATTGGCGAGCAGACTTCAGTGTCGCTCGCGTCGGGCGCGTGGGTGCAAGTCGCCGATGAAACAGGTCGACTCGCGCAGCAATACAGCGCGACGAAACTCGAGCCTCTGCAAGGCGCACAACTCGCGATGACTGAGCCGCGTGCGATGATGTACTTGAAAGATGGCCGCGTGCTCGTGCTTTCAGCGCGCAAAGGTGTTGCCTATGTGCCGCGACGCGCGCTCGAATCAGGCACCCTTGAAGAAGATGTGGTGGTGCGATTGTTTCGTTCAATTGATGGTCGCGCGATCGACATCGTCAACGACGCGCCTTCGGTCATTGTCAATGCTGAGCAAGCGCAATTTGATGGAGTGTTAGGCGAAGTGCGCTGCGCGAAAGCAGTGCGTGTCAGCACCGACGCGGGTAGTTTCGCGGGTGAAGGTTTGTCCTTGCTGTTGGATCCGCAAGGTGATGGGCTGGAAAGTCTCGTCGTTGATCGTGCAACGGAACCAATTCGCATGGATCGTGCGTTGCGCGCGCTGAAGACGAGGCGTTCGAGCGAACCGAGTGTTGTGCCCGCTCCGACGCCACTGCCAACGCCTGTGCCGAGTGAAGAATCGCCGACTGCGGCAGTAGCGGCAACGACATCAGCGCCGGCAACCACGGTGACGCGCGATGAAACCAAGCGCGATCAAACCACGCGCGATCAAACCACGCGCGATCAAACCACGCGCGATCAAACGAAATCCGCGGCCGCTGCACCGAAGTTCTATCGCCTCACCATGCTCGGTGGCGTCGAGGTCGTTCGCGTGAAGGGCGGTGTTTCCAGCGTGATTACAGGTGAAGAGCTTGTGGCCGTGTTTAGTCTCGAGTCACGCGGTCTCGACAAGATTGCATTCATTCCTGCAGCTTCCGCACCGCGTGACGCAGCACCACTCAGTGAATGCGCTCGCACCATGCCTCATACATCGATGCACTCATCATTCAGTTCACGCATAACTTCTCACGCAGCGCTCGCCATGATGCCGCTCATCTTTGGTCTTGCGCAAAACGCTCCAGCCGCCGCCGAAGATGATTCGCTTGACAGCGTGACCGTCACTTTCGGCGGCAAACTCATCATGGTTGCCGCAACGCTGCCCGAAGATCAACTGCCCACGCAGGACGACATTCGTTTCGATGTGAGTGGACCGCGCGTTGAAGTGCTCGACGGTCGAAGTCATTCTCGCATCTTGTGCAGTCGACTGCGCTACAGCGTGGGCGATGAGTTCATCGATGTGCAGGGTCGCGAAGGCTCGCCGCTGACGGTGACCAATCCGCGCATGACGCTTGAAGCGAGTCGTTTCACTGCTTCGATCTCAACAGGAGTAGGGCGCATCGAAGGAGCGGGACGCATGTTGTTTGCGCGCGCGCTGGCCAATAGCGTGTCGTACTTAGAAATCATTCCGAATTCGATCGACGACATCGCGCGCATGTTGGTCTCTGCGGACCCTGCTGCATCTGCGTTGATCGATCCGCCTATTGAAGCGCCGTCGGCAACCGACGCGCGATTCGATCCATCGACGAAAGAGCTTGAAATCACCTGGAAAGACGGTGTTGACTTGCGCTTTGCGGGCGATGGTGACAACGCGAAATTGTCGCTCGCGCGCTTTGAAGGTGGCGTGAATGTGTTCGGTCGTCAGTTCGAACTCGACTCGCAGACGCTCGAGATTATGTTCTCGCCGAGTGATGGTGAGCAGATCGACGCGATCATCGCCGATGGTGGCATGAAGGTTCGTCGCCTCGGTGGTGAAGGCTCGATGACTGCACAGCGTCTTGAACTTTTCCTCGGACTCAACTCGAAGGGCGACACCATTCCGCGTCGTCTTGTCGCGCGCACTGGTGTTGAAGCGCGTGACGAGCGGCAAACGATTTGGACAGAAAGTCTTGTTGTTGGATTTCGCGAAAAGGTTGCTACGACTGATCCATCGGCGCCGCTTGCAGCGCCGCGCGCCAAGAACACTGCGACCGATGATCTCTTTGGAGGTGCTGGAAACAGCGGCGAAATCGATATCGATGTTGTCGAAGCAAAGGGCGGCGTGCAAGTGCTGCTCAAAGAAGGCGCGCGCGTGTTTGCTGATGAACTCATCGGCGACGCGGCCAAACGCAAACTTCGTCTGACTGGTGAAGATGTCGCGATCATTCGTTCGAATGTCGTCGTCGACACACTGCGTGACTTGCGCTTCGATGACGCGACCCGCAGTGCACGCAGCGAGGGGCCTGGACGATTCCGTGCGTTCAAAGAGCCGCTCGCGATTGCCGATGGAAAAGTTGAGCGACCCAATCCCGTGAGTGGCACTTCGATGGAAGCGACATGGACTGAAGCGCTCGATTACTCAGAAGTCGCGGAAACCCGCGGCACACTTGATATTCGCGGCGATGTGAAAGTGCGCAGTCAGCCGAGTCCTAGTGCGTCGGATGCCGTTGATGCGCAATCAATTCTGCTTGAACTCGGCGTCGATTCGAAGACGAAGGATCCAACCAACGCGCCGCGCACGCTCGATCATTTCATCGCCAAGGGTGAAGCGCGCATCGAAAGCCGCACCTGGGAAAGCGCTGAAAAACAAGGCGATCCAAAGGTATTTCGCGTCAGCGGCGAGCACATCGAATACGACATCCGCACGCGTGAAGGCATCGTCGTCGGCAACGGCGCGATTCTCGTGAACATGCCGAAGGTCAAGAACGCGCCCAATGCAGCGCCGGCGAAAGTTCGTCCGCCAGGCGCGATTGCACTTGGCCTCGATGGCACCACGCGCTTTCGTTGGTCCAACCGCATGGCGATCGAACGACAGTACGACGATGTCTTCAAGATCTCGATGGCGTCGGAAGTTGAAACACTGCACGCAGGTTTGCGCGCGGATGATTCGATGTCGATGCGTTGCGACAGTCTTGAGGTGATGGTGAAACGCCCAGATGATTCGAAGACGCCGCTCTCGACGATTCCAGCGAAGGCTGATGGGACGAGTGATGAAGCGAAGGACACGACTCGCGGCATCGACCTTGGCGGCCCCGCCGAAGTGCTCGGTGTGAAGGGCATGGGCCGTGTCTTCATCCGCACGCCTGAACAAGACATCGAGTGCGGCGAGTTTGATTACTCGGCCGTCACTGGTATCGCCATGCCCACTGCATCAGAAGGCCGCACTGTGACGATCGCGCTCAAAGGTCAACCGACGCCAATTCGCGCCGAAAAGGTCATTTGGGATTTGCGCAATGGTCGGCTTGAAGTCGTGAAGATGGCTGCAACAGGCTCGCGTTGACGCGGTGATTGTTGAGGGAGCTCTCCGCGCACGCCGTGAATGAAGTAGGCTTCCACGCGTGAATATCACTTACGGAAGTTATCTCAAAGTCCCGCAACTCCTCGCGTTGCAGCAGCCTTGTTCAGTGCAGACCTCAAGCGCTGAGCCAGAGCACGATGAGATGCTCTTCATCATCATTCATCAGGTGTATGAACTCTGGTTCAAGCAGCAGTTGCACGAAGGCGATCGACTCGCGCGTGCGCTTACTGCAGGAAACGCCGTGCAAAGCGGCAGCACGCTCAAGCGCATGCTCACGATTCTCAAGACGATGGTGCAGCAGATCGATGTGCTTGAAACGATGACGCCCGTTGAGTTTCTGTCGTTTCGCAGCTTTCTTTCGAGCGCGAGCGGCTTTCAGAGTTGGCAGTTTCGCGAGTTCGAATGTTTGCTCGGTAATAAGAATCCGCGCGTGCTCGCCCACAACGCTGAGGGCTCGCCTGAACGCAGCGCGATTGAGAAGCGCTACAACGCGCCAACAGTGTTCGATGCATTCGCGCGCTTCATTGCCGCGCACGGTCACGCCGTGCCGAGCGCGCTGCTCACTCGCGATGTCACGCAACCGCCCGTCGAAAGCCCTGAGTTTCAAGCGACATTGCTAAGCGTGTATCGCAACCATCCCACCGAACGCTCGGTGTGCGAACTCCTCGTTGACCTCGACGAAGGTATTCAAGAGTGGCGCTATCGCCATGTGAAGATGGTCGAGCGCACCATCGGTTTCAAGCAGGGGACAGGTGGTAGTCCTGGCGCGGCGTATCTGCGAACGACGCTGTTTACGCCGCTGTTTCCAGATCTGTGGGCGATTCGCACGAGCCTCTAACGCCCACGCGCGTGCGACGAGGGAACTTAAAAGACGATTAATGCGACTCTCGCCGACATTGGACACCCAGTCAATGGTGTTCTTAGTTGCGAGGTGGGCCGCACCAGTCATCGGCGGCGGGCTTGTCTTTGAAGCGCTCGTAGCGTTCATGATGCTTCGCTGAGGACTGCATTTTCACAGTAATCCGCGGGTTATTCGCGGTTCATCCAGTCGCAACTGCCTGTGAAGTTCGATACGCTTTCCCCCTCACACTTCTGTTGAACTTCTTCAGGGACCACTCCTATGCGCGCGCTTGTGCATTCCATAAACATCGTGCTTTCTCTCATCGTTCTCACATCGCTTGGCGCATGCGTGCCAAGCAACGGCTCGTCCGCCTTCACGGCAACGCAGTCTGAGGGCGTCATCACTCCCACCGCGCCCGCACCTGCGCCCGACACCGTTGAAGGATCGTGGCCGCGCATCTTCACCGCAGGCACTGACGAGATCACGATCTATCCGCCCGCCATGCAATCATGGAACGGCACGACAGTCACGGGCACTTGCCCAATGAGCGTTGCGCAAACGGGTGGAAAAACACAAAACTTCGGCACGATGGCGTTTACCGCGGCAACCGAAGTGAACAAACTCAATCGCATGGTGACGCTCTCGCAGATCACCGTCACGGGAATCTCGCTGCCAGAAAATCCAGCGAAGCAGAACTCGCTTATGAGTGAGATCGCTTCGCGCTCCCTCGGCAAGTCGATCAATGTCGCACTCGACCGCTTCGAAGCCGCGGTGCCAAACATGACGAGCGGACCAAGCGTCGCAAGCGCGCCGCTGCAGAACAATCCGCCTGCGCTGTCGATCACACCGACGCCAACAGTGCTCGTGCCGATCCAAGGCGCTCCTGTGATGCAGCCGCTGCCTGGCACGAATCTGCAGCGCATCATCAATACGCCGATGCTCGTAGTGCAAAATGCACAAGGCGCTTACTCGCTGAAGATCGCTGATGGTTGGATGACCGCCGCAACACTCGCAGGTCCATGGGCCGTCGCGACAGGATCCGATCCAAACTTGGCCGCCGCCGCGTCATGGGCGCAAGCACAGCCAGAGATCAACTTGCTCGCACCGAGCGCGGCTGACCTCACTGCCAATTCAGCAAGCGCACAAACGGTGTCGCTGGCAAAGAGCGCGCCGATCATTCTGGTGTCGACGACGCCTGCTGAAGTCCTCGTGACTGAGGGCGCGCCGCAGTGGTTGCCGCTCGGTCAGAGCGGTTTGATGTATGTGTCGAACACGAGCGCAAACATCTTTCAACTGCAAGCAACCGCGCAAATGTTTGTGCTGGTGAGCGGTCGTTGGTTTACCGCCCCAACATTCGCAGGCCCGTGGACTTTCGTCTCAGCCGATCAACTGCCAGGCGCGTTCATGATGATTCCTGCGGACAGCCCAAAGGAGAATGTGCTCGCGTCGATTCCAGGATCTGCGCAGGCGCAAGAAGCGACGATCGCGAATTCGATCCCGCACATGGCTCGTGTACCGCTCACGCAATCGGTGCCTGCACCTGTCGTGATTGGCTCCTCGCCGCAATTCAAGCCTATTGAAGGCACAAGTGTGAGTGTGCTCACAAATTGTTCCGTGCCAGTCTTTAAGACCGCTGCAAACACATATTTCTCAGTGCAAAGCGGTGTCTGGTTTACGGCGACCAAAGTGCAGGGTCCATGGCTTGCCGCCACATGGGTGCCGAGTTCGATCTACGCGATTCCGCCGTCGAACCCGTACTACTACGTGACCTATGTGCGCGTGTACACCGCGACTCCTGAGTATGTGCTCATGGGTTACACGCCTGGTTACTTCGGCGCGTACACGCAAGCAGGGGTTGTGGTCTACGGGACTGGCTACATCTACGAGCCGTACTGCACCACGGTGTGGGTTGCGGCGCCGATGACTTACGGTTGCGGCGCTTCGATGGCGTACAACCCATGGGCTGGTTGGGCTGTGGGCTTCGGCATGGGAATGGCTGTTGGCTGGGCGATGGGTTCGAGCAGCTGGCACTGCGGTCCGTATCCCTACTGGGGCCCGTATGGTGGTTGCTACGGCGCCCACGGTGCAGCCGCATGGGGTCCGCACGGTTGGGCAGCGACCACGGGCAATGTCTACTCGCATTACGGTGATGTGACGACGATGAATCGTTCAAGCGCCGGCTACAACTCGTGGACGGGCAACTCGTGGTCGGCACACACCGCCACGGCGTACAACTCGCAAACGGGCGCACGCGCCGCGGGTCAAACGGGGCATGTGGAGAATGCGTACACCGGCAACTGGGCTGATGGCGCCCGCGGTGCGGGCTACAACCCAACCACGGGTAACTACGCCGCGGGCAAGGGGGTGGTCGCGGGAACGCCAAGTGGTGCAACCGTGGCCGCGGGTGCGGGCACCGTGGGCAACACCAAGACGGGCAACAGCGTGAGCGCCGCGGGCGTGAA